>NZ_JBSVWQ010000104.1:0-21051 GCF_054071215.1 Pseudomonas sp. SDO5522_S412
GATACCCACGTCATCGTTAACGACCTTCGCGAGCAAGCCCGCTCCCACATTTGGATCGTGTCCGCCTTTGATTTTGCTGTTGCTACACCACACTCAACCCTTTCACTTATTGAGAAACCTCCATGCCGACCTCTTTCACCGAACTGCCAGTGATCCAGGGCCAACCACTGGAAATCCGCCCCAGCCGTCACCTGAGCATCACCCATCACGCGGGCACCACCCAACCCGACACGGTAGTGTTCTTCTGCCACGGCGCCGGCGGCAACAAGGACCAGTGGCGCCACCAATGGCAATCCCTGAAAACCCAAGGCTACAGCCTGGTCGCCTGGGACCTGCTCGGCCACGGCGCCAGCGCAAAACCCCGCAACCCCGAGGCTTACGCCTGGCCCGAACTGGTCGCCGATTACCTGGAAATCCTCAAGCGCTACGGCCGCTCCCGCAACCTCATCGTCGCCCACTCCTTCGGCACTGGCCTGACCCTGAGCGCCTTGCTGGCCAAACCCGCGATCCCCATCGAAGCCGTATTGCTGCTGGGCACCCGACTCCACAGCATCAGCCGGAGCGGCGGCCTGATGCGTCTACCCGCATGGCTCCTGGAATGGCTGCGCCCACTGCTGGCCAAAGGTTTCCGCCAGGCGGCATGGAACGCCAAGGCCGACCCCGCACTGGTCGCCTACGAAGAAAAACTCACCGAGCGCAACCCGCTGTACATGTTCAAGGCCCTGATGAAAAACGTCCAATGGCCAGACGCCAATGCACTGCTCACCCTGACCTTGCCCGTGAGTGTGCTGGCCGGCGACACCGACGGCCTGACCCCGGCCAGCGGCGGCGAAGCACTCGCCCGGCATTTGCCCAATGCCGAGTATCAGTTGCTGCCCGAATGCGGCCACCAACTCATGCTTGAAAAACCCGGCGAGGTATTGGCCGCATTTCAACGCCTGTTGTCAGCTCAGCGGGACGGCAGTTTCCAGCGCTCACGGTAGAGGTCGTACTGCGCGGCGGGCAGTTGCACCAGCAGCGGGTTTTCTCGCGGGTCCAGCCAGGCAAACAACGCCTGGATATTCACCGGGTCCATCGCCGTGCAGCCCAATGTTCCCGAACTGACGCTGCGCCAGATATGCAGGAAAATACACGAGCCGCCGTTGGCCAAAGCCGGTGTGTTGTGCTCGACAAAAATCCCCTGGCGGTACAGCTGGTCCTTGCGCAGCATCCGCTCGGAACTGGTCCAGTCCTTGTTCACCGCCGAGCTGTCCACCAGGGTGTTGTAATGGCTGGACTGGCTGTCATCCACGCATTCGCGGGTGGCGGTACTGGCCGCGTAAGGCAAGCGGGTGTCAGCGGTGGGGGCGTAGCCGAAGGCACCGCCGAGTTTGAAGATGCCGGCCGGGGCCTTGCCATCGCCTTCATGCTTGAGCGGCTGCTGGTCGGGGGTGGGCGTCGTAAGGCCGGTGCCCCACGCCATGCCGTTTTTACCGACCACGATGGCAAAGGGTTCGCCGACTTTCTGAAAGCCTTGCCCGTGCCGCTCATAGCGTTGTGCGGTGCCCTGGAGGGCGTTCCAGCCCGGGGTGGTGACCACGATCAGTTGCCGGCTGGTCTCGGGGATTTGCGCGAGTGCCACGTTTGAAAGCAGCGTCAGCAGCGCCGCGCAGGTTTTGATGAGCGTGTTCAACGGCGTTCAGTCCTTGAAAAGAGGGAAACCTCAAACGCTAGTTTTTGCCCCGGGCTTTATCAAGCTGAAGCTGTGTTGTGATGTTACCGCAGCGGTTCGATAGGGAAGTCCATCGGCTCGGCCCGCACCGGATTGCGACTGTAGGTGAAGTGCCACCATTCGCCGGCATAACCGGTAAAGCCTTCCTTGGCCATCGCAGCGCTCAACCGTTGGCGATTCTGGCGTGCCGCCTGGCTGATGTGGGGGCTGTTGGTGTGGGCCATTTCGTCGAAGCAATCAAAACCGGTGCCCATGTCCAGGCCGCCATCGGGCAAGCGTCGACCGTAACCGGCGGCGCAATCCACCGCCGCGGTGTCGGCGCTCCAGGCCTGGGCTGGCCGCGCATCGGGACCGGTCAGGGTCACGTCCACTGCCGCGCCCCGGGAGTGGTTGGAAACCTTGGCCACGTAGCCCAGGCGCCAGAAATCCTGCTTGTTCACCCGGGGGTAGAACTCGGCCTTGGCCGGATCCCCCGGCAGGCTGGCGAAGCGGCCCATGTTCGCCACGGCACGGCTGGGACGATAGCAGTCGAAGACCTTCAAGCCGTAACCCTGCCTGGCCAACTCGGCCTGGACCCGTACCAGTGCCTTTGCCGCGTCGGCAGACAGCACGCATTCGGCTGCGTTGTAGCCGTCCAGCGGCGCTCCGGTGAAGTTGTGGGGGCTGGCGTAGCGAATGTCCTGGGCGATGCTCGGGTCGAGGCTGCGCAGGTAAACCATGTTGGCCGGCATCGGCGTGTCTGCCGCTACCGGCGTGGCGAGCACTATCAGGCTCAGGGCGGCAAGGGAAAGGGAAGAGTAGGGCATGGCGGGCCGGGCTCGGACGGTGGCTTAAGCGCGCCACACTAGCAATGCCCGCCCCATGCCGCCAGTGCTACGGCGCGGCGTTGGGCACAAATGCCACGCTGCCACCGTCACGCTTGTGGAACAACCGTTCACCATTGTCCGGCTGGGTAGTGATGACCTGATGATCGTTGCCCAGGTAGGCCAGCGGCGTCGGGTCATCCTTGGTGGACTGCGCGACAATAATTGTGCGCTTGGGATCAAAGGTGCGGCCGCTGGTTTTTTCCAGCCAGCCCATGAACGCCGCACTGTCGCCCTGGCGCGGGAAGTCCTGGGTTTCGGCAACGTAGTAGAACGGCGTCCCGTGATTTTGCAGGTACATCGGTACCTTGTTGTCGACTTCCACCATCACCATCTGCCACGCGTTCCATGGCGCGCTTTTCACTGCTTGCGCTTGAACGTCCTCGGCGAAACGGGTCACGCCGCCATTGCCATTGGTCCACGGATACACCACCCCGAGTACCAGCAGCATCACCCCGGCAGCGATGCCGAACCCACGGTACCAACCCCGGCCGACCGTGCCTTTGCGGGCGATACGCTCACTGACCCACCACGCCGCCAGCAACTGCGCGAACGGCACCAGCGGCAGCACGTAGTAACTGCGCCGGCTGCCACTGGCGGTGAAGAACACAAACAGCAGGCCCAGCCCCCACACCAGCCAACGGGTGTTGGGCGGGGTGTCGCGCCAATGCCGCACGGCGAGCCACAGGCCCAGCACCCAGCACGGCGCCCAGGGCAAGGTGTAGGCCGGCAGGTAGATCAGGTAGGTGTAGATCGGACCCATATGGTCGAACGGGTCGAAGAAGCGCACCACGTTTTCCCGGAACACCAGTTCCAGGCCGCTTGCACCGTAGGTCGGTGCGCCGTAGAGGTGGGACAGCACAAACGGGATCGCGTAGAACGCCCCGGCAATGATCACGGCCAGCACCAGCCGCAGGTTGAGGTGGCGTTTGTAGCGCTGTTCGCTGAGCAAGTGCGGCAACAGCACCAGGCCCGGCAGTACAAAGCCGATCAAACCCTTGAACAGTGATGTCGCCGCCAGTAACAGGAAGAACACCGTGTAGCGCCCCAGCCGCGTATCGTCCGGCCCGCGCCAATACCACCAGACGGCGGCGAGCACGCCGCATACGGTCAGCACGTCCGCCGTGGCCACCCGGGCCCAGAAGAGGAAGTAGAAGGTGGTCGCGAGCATCCAGCCGGCAATCAGGCCGGTGCCTTTGCGGAATAGTTGCTCGCCGATCAGGTACACCAGCCAGATGCTCAGCCACGCCGAGATCACCGATGACAAGCGCAACGACCACGGCCCCAGGCCGCCCATCAGGTTGGCAAACCCGGTGATCAGCCAATACGACGGCAAGGGTTTGTCGTAGTACGGGGTGCCCTTGAGGTACGGGTCGAAGTAGTCGCCGCTTTGCAGCATCTGCAGGGTGATGTTCGCCCAGCGGGTTTCCGGGCCCCACAGGTCGCGGGCGCCCAGGCCCAGCAGCAGGATCAGGGCCGACACGCCCAGGAGCAGCAGCAGGGCGCCGCGTTCGGTTTTCCAGAAGTTCATGGAGCGGTTCCGATGTGGGATGAGTGTTGAATGGGGTCACCCCACATTAGGGCGCCTGTGTTACGGCAATTGCGGGTAGATGATGATCTCCAGGTCACCCTTGTAATAACGCTTGCCCCCCAACGGCAGCTGGCCGGCTTCGCGCATTTCGCTGGTGCTCCTGACCCGCATCAGCACGCCCACCGAACCTTGCTGGCGCGCCTGCTTGAGCCAGGCTTGAACGCTGTCGAGATCCACCTTGCGGTGCATCGAGTCGGCGTATTGCAGGCCGTAGCGCAGTTCGCCTTCAGTGTTGTAGAGCGTCACTTCGGGCCGGCGCAGGCGCCATGCCAGGGCCGACGCCGATTCCAGTTCGTTGCTCAGCAGCGCTTGCGTCTTTTGGAGCTCGTCCAGGTGCTGGAGCACGAACTGGTCAGGCATCTGGTTATCTTCGACCACCGCCGGCATGCCGGCGGGCAACAGCGCCACCAGCAGGCCAATGCCCAACGCCGGCATCGCCCACAGCGCCAATGGGCGGAAGGCTTGAAGCAGGTTGGCGAGCATCCAGCCCATCAGCACGATGAACGTCAGGGACAGGTTGAACATCTCGCTGTGGCTGTTGCCGTACAACGGCCGGTCGATTTGCAGGTAGATCAGCGTCACCATCGCCGCGAGGCCGATGCCCAGGTTGAGCAGGCCATTGACGCGCAGCGCGCGGGTGCGGGCGTTGGTCAGCAGGTCGATCAACGCATGGCCCATCAGCAGCGCCAGCGGCAGCAGGCACGGCATGATGTAGGTCGGCAGCTTGCCGTTGCTCAGGCTGAAAAAGCCCAGGGGCAGCAGCAACCACAGCGCCAGGAAGACGATGGCCGGTTGGCGCTTTTCCTTCCAGGCCTTGCACACTGTCGCCGGCAGCAGCGCCGCCCACGGCAGGCACGACACCACCATCAGCGGCAGGTAGAACCACCAGGGTCGTGCATGCTGGGCATTGTCGGAGGCAAACCGGCGGATGTGCTCGTGCCAGAAGAAGAAACGCCAGTAGTCCGGTTCCTGCAGGTGGATCGTCAGTGCCCAGGGCAGGCACACCACGGCCGCCACCAGAATCGCCAGCGGCCCGTAGCGCAGCAGTTCCCCCAGGCGACGCTGCCAGAGCATGTAAGGCAGGGCGATCAACACCGGCAGCAACCACGCCAGGAAACCCTTGGTCATGAAACCCATGCCGCAGGCCACACCCAACAACGTCCAGCTGGCGAGGCGCGCACGGGGGGTGGAGCTGTCGAGGGCAAACCACAGCGCCGCCAGGCTCAGGTTGACCCAAAAGGTGAATTGCGGATCCAGGTTGGAATAACCGGCTTGCCCGGCCACCAGGCCGAAACTCATGTAGAGCAGCGCGCAGGCGAAGCTCTTGCGCGGGTCGTTCCACAGCCGGCGGGCGATCAGGTAGGCGAGCACGACGCTCAGGCCGGTGGTCAGGGCGGAAGCGATGCGCACGCCGAACAGGTTTTCACCGAACAACGCCTGGCCCAGTGCAATGAGCCAGTAGCCGGCTGCGGGTTTTTCGAAATAGCGCACGCCCATGAAGTGCGGTGCCACCCAGTTGCCGCTGATGAGCATTTCCTGGCTGATCTGGGCGTAGCGGGTTTCGTCAGGGATCCATAGGCCATGCAGGCCCAGTGGCAACAGATAGAACATCACGAATGCCAGTAGCAATACGGGCAATGGTTTAAGGCGGGTCATGGCTATTGCACTCTCAAGCGGTATTGACGGTGAATCAGCGCGAGCGCTGGATCAGCCATGCGCGAGGGGTGGAAGGTGGTCGTGGTCGGGTAGAAATGCGGCACAGAACGTTATTCCTTAAACAGTCTGTTAGTGGGGGGCGAAACTGAATATCCCTGTGCCCCAGTCAAGCTCGTTAAACGTGTGGCGTCCAATAAGTCATCGAAGGTCATCGTCATGTTGTTAACTTGTGAAAAGTTAGTGAGCTAATAAATTTTTGACAAAAATTCAATTAAAACCATAGACGATGCCACGGTCTGGCTGTCTTTTTGCTGAACGAACTTGAATGATTAAATGTTAAGAAGTGTTCTAAAGTTGTTTAAGCACGGCGGCCCAGTCCTTACTGTTCAAAATACCCAGCGCCTTGAACTTGCCATCGGGCAGCAGCTTTACAAACAATGCACTGCCGTACTCGGCATGGGCAGCGTGTGAGTAGCCCAATGCCTCCTCGAAGTCGCTGATGCAGGCGCTGTGGGTGACCACCAGCAGGTTGCGGTCCGCGTGTTTATGTGGGCGCAGTTCCTCGCCGATGGCAGGGCCGCAGATGGCCAGGGGCCCGGGTGACAATTCGGCCTTGCCGAACATGAACAGCGAGCTCTGCGCGGTACGGGTGGTGGGGCTGCTCAGTACGTCGGTGTTTTCCATGCCCAGGGTCTGGAAGGCCTTGCCCACGGCACTTGCAGACAACGAGCCGAGCGTGGTCAGGCCGTCTGCCGGGCCCAGGCAAGGGTTGTTGGAGCGGTCACAGCGTTCCTCATGGCGGACCAGCACCACCAAGTCTCCGTTGCGCCAGGCTTCCAGGGTTCCGGAGCTGAGCAGGCGGTGGCCCACGCCCAGGTCCAGCGGCGATCTTGGCCACCAGATGAACGCCGTTACTGCCAGGCTGGCCATTACGATACCTGCCACGCCCAGCCACAGTTTGTTCAGCTGTTTTACAAACGCCCAGCGCGAGCGAGACTTGCTCAGGGTCAGGTCAACCACACTATTCACCATTGGTAACTTCCAGGCGTTAATCCGGTAACTGGCAGCAGCAAGTCAGGCAGGCGCCAAGTGAGTAGCGCTGATGCGGGAATATGCAAAAGCGTGTCACAGGGGCGCTGTCTTTTTGCTGAACATACCGATATAAAAAATTGTTCACTTGTACTAACGGGCGTTTGAAATAACCAGCCTGTTATCTGCCAATGGGCGGCAATTTAAAGTGCAGCAGGTGGCAGCCGGGTGAAATCGATGTGAAAAATTTGCAGGGGGTCATGGGGCGCTCCTTTTGCCCATGGTTGTGACATAAAAATGTGACAACCGTTATTCTCCGGCTTAAGTCCAGAAGCTTGTGGGGAGGGGTGATGCTGCAGGTACAAGGGGTATTCAAGAGTTATGGCACGCCGCAGGGGCCGTTGACCGTGCTGGCGGGTGTCGACCTGTACCTGGGAGCGCGCAGCAGCCTGGCGTTGATGGGTGAGTCGGGCAGTGGCAAAAGCACGCTGCTGCATTTGGTGGCCGGGCTCGACCAGGTCGACCGTGGCAGCATCCAGGTCGGCGATCAGCGCCTGGACCAGATGAGTGAGGCGCAACTGGCCCACTGGCGTCGCACCGAGATCGGCCTGGTGTTCCAGCAGTTCAACCTGATCGGCAGCCTGCGGGTCGAAGACAACCTGGCCTTCCAGGCGCGCCTGGCCGGGCGCCTCGATCCGGCGTGGCAAGCGCAGCTTGTGGAGCGACTCGGCTTGGGTGACTTGCTCAAGCGTTACCCCGAACAACTGTCCGGCGGCCAGCAGCAACGGGTAGCGGTAGGGCGAGCCCTGGCATCGCGCCCCGGCTTGCTGCTGGCGGACGAACCCACCGGCAACCTCGACGAAGGCACCAGCGACGAAGTGCTGCAACTGCTGCTGGACCTGCTGCGGGACAGCCCCACCAGCTTGCTGATGGTCACCCACAGCCCGCGCATCGCGGCGCGCCTTGACCAGCAGGTGGTATTGCACCGCGGCCAGGTACTCGCTGCGGACGCCCGCTGACATGCGGGTCTTCTATTGGACACTGCGCGCGCTGCTCAGCCATTGGCGGCGCCACCCTGTGCAATTCTTCAGTGTGCTCACTGGCCTGTGGCTGGCCACCGCGCTGTTGACCGGCGTGCAAGCCCTCAACAGCCAGGCGCGGGACAGCTACGCGCGGGCCAGCCAGCTGATCGGCGGCGAACCCCAGGCCAGCCTCAGTGCACCGGACGGTGCGAGCTTCCCCCAGGCGCTGTTTGCCGACCTGCGCCGCGCCGGGTGGCCGGTGTCGCCGGTGGTGCAGGGCCGCGTGCAGCTCAAGGGTCATGAAGACCAGCGCCTGCAAGTGATGGGCATCGACCCGGTGTCGTTGCCCGGCGGTGGCGCGCTGGCCGGGCAGACCCTGGACCGGGCGCAGATGGTCGCGTTCTTCAACCCGCCGGGACGCACCTGGATCGCGCCGCAGACCTTGCAGTCTCTGGGCCTGAAAGAGGGCGACCAGCCGCTGACAGCTGCCGGGCTGGTGCTGCCGCCGCTGCATGTTCAAGCGGACATGGCCCCTGGCGTATTGCTGACCGATATCGGCTTCGCCCAACCGCTGCTGGACATGCCCCAACGCCTGTCGCGGTTGCTGCTGGACAAGGCCTTTGCCGCCGCGCATCCCGCCCTGCCGCCGGAACTGGGCGCGCAACTGCAGCTCAAGCAGGCCGAGGAAAACAACCTCGCGCGCCTCACTGAAAGCTTCCATCTGAACCTCGATGCGCTGGGCTTTCTGTCCTTTGTGGTGGGCTTGTTTATCGTGCATGCCGCCATCGGCCTGGCGCTGGAGCAGCGGCGCGGCCTGCTGCGAACCTTGCGGGCGTGCGGGATCAGTGCGCGGATGCTGATCCTCAGCCTGGCGGTGGAACTCGGTGGCCTGGCCGTGCTGGGTGGCCTGGCGGGCGTGGCCAGCGGGTACTTGCTGGCCAGCCTGTTGCTGCCGGATGTAGCCGCCAGCTTGCGCGGTCTGTATGGCGCCGAGGTGCCCGGCCAACTGAGCCTCAGCCCGCTGTGGTGGCTCAGTGGCCTGGGCCTGGGTTTGCTCGGCGCGTTGCTCGCCGGGGCCAGCAGCCTGTGGCGGGCGGCGCGTTTGCCGTTGTTGGCGCTGGCCAATGCCCAGGCCTGGCACCAGGCCCATGGGCGCTGGCTGCGACGCCAGGGCTGGGTGGCGGGTTCGGCCTTACTGGTTGCGCTGTTGGCACTGGTATTTGGCGATAGCCTGGCCAGTGGTTTTGTATTGATGGCGGCCTTGTTGCTGGGCGCTGCGCTGGGCTTGCCGGTGGTGCTCAATGGCGTGCTCAAGGCGGTATTGGGGCGCAGCCGTTCGGTGCTGGGGCAATGGTTTCTCGCCGATTGCCGCCAGCAGTTGCCGGCCCTGAGCCTGGCGCTGATGGCCTTGCTGCTGGCGTTGGCCGCCAATATCGGCGCGGGCTCGATGACCTCGGGCTTTCGCCAGACCTTCAACAACTGGCTGGAACAACGCCTGACCGCCGAGTTGTACCTCAACCCGCAAAACCCGGCCCAGGCCGAGGCGCTGCAAACCTGGCTGGTACAGCAGCCCCTGGTGCAGACAGTGCTGCCGACCTGGCAGGTTGCGGTGCAGTTGCAGGGGTGGCCAGCGGACCTGTTCGGCGTGGTCGACGACCCTACTTATCGCCAGCATTGGCCGCTGCTGGAAGCGGCGGCGAACCCATGGAGCCAGTTGTTGCAGGACGACAGCCTGATGCTCAGTGAGCAAATGGCACGCCGGCTCAAGGTGCGGCTGGGCGATGTGGTCAGCATCCCCACGCCCCAAGGTCCATGGTCGCCGAAGGTCGTGGGGATTTATGCCGACTACGGCAACCCCAAGGGCCACTTGCTGGTGAATTCGCGGCACCTGTTGCAGCACTGGCCGGGATTGTCGCCGGCGCGTTTCAACCTGCGGGTTTTGCCGGGCAACGTGCCGCCGCTGGTGCGTGCAGTACAGGAACGGTTTGCCCTCGAAGACAGCCGCATCGTCGACCAGCAGCAGCTCAAGGGTTGGTCGAGCCAGGTATTCGAACGAACTTTTGCCGCCACCGCCGCCCTTAACAGCCTGACCCTGGGCGTCGCCGGCGTGGCGTTGTTCATCAGCCTGCTGACCCAGAGCCAAAGCCGTCTTGGCCAGTTGGCCCCGCTGTGGGCGCTGGGCGTGACACGACGCCAATTGATGCTGCTCAACCTCGGCCAGACCTGGCTGCTGGCGGTGCTGACCCTGGTGCTGGCGTTGCCGCTGGGCTTGCTGCTGGCGTGGTGCCTGGACGTGGTGATCAACGTCCAGGCCTTCGGCTGGCGCCTGCCGTTGCAGGTGTTCCCGGGGCAACTGGCGCAACTGCTGGGCCTGGCGATGCTGGCCACCTTGCTGGCTTCGGCCTGGCCGTTGTGGCAGCTGTACCGCAGTCGCCCGGCGGATTTGCTGAGGACCTTTGCCAATGAAGATTAAGTACCTGTTATGGGCGACGTTCCTGCTGCTGGGCGCCTGCGACAAACCACCTGCACCTGAAGAAAGCTTCGCCGGACTGGGCAGCCAGGCCGCGGACTTTGCCCAGGTGGTGCCCGGCAAGGTCTTCAGCTTTCCCCAGGACCATGGCCCCCATGACGGCTATCGCATCGAATGGTGGTACCTCACCGCCAACCTGAAGGATGCCGAGGGCAATGCCTACGGCGTGCAATGGACGCTGTTTCGCAACGCACTCAAGGCCGGCCCGACACAACCCGGCTGGCACGACTCGACGATCTGGCTCGGCCACGCCGCCGTCACCTCGGCCACCCGCCATTACGCTAGCGAACGCTACGCCCGCGGCGGCGTGGGGCAGGCGGGGGCCCAGCCGGTGCCGTTCAATGCCTGGATCGATGACTGGAATTTCGCCACCCGCCCCGGTGCAGCCAGCCCCCTGGCGGACATGCAACTCAAGGCTGCAGGCGAGCATTTCAACTACGACCTGCACCTGACCTCCAGCCGCCCGCTGGTGCTCCAGGGGGATAACGGCTACAGCCGCAAGTCCGACCAGGGCCAGGCGTCGTACTACTACAGCCAGCCGTTTTTCCAGGCAGATGGCCGCGTGACCATCGATGGAAAATCTTACCAAGTCACCGGCAACGCCTGGCTCGATCGCGAATGGAGCAGCCAGCCCCTGACCGCCAGCCAGACTGGCTGGGACTGGTTCTCCCTGCACCTGGACAGTGGCGAGCAATTGATGCTGTTTCGGGTGCGGCAGAAAGACGGACCGTCCTACCTGACCGGCACCTGGATCGACAAAGAGGGCCACACACAGACCCTGCACAACCAGGATATTCAACTGACGCCGCTGGGCACGACTGCCATTGATGGGCGCAGCATTCCCACCCAGTGGTCATTGAAGATCCCGGGCAAACATCTGGATATCACCACGGAAGCGGTCAACCCAAAGGCCTGGATGAACCTGAGCATTCCTTACTGGGAGGGGCCGGTGAAATTTCAGGGTGGGGTGGGGTATCTGGAGATGACGGGGTATTGAGTCCGACGATTTTTTGTAGGCCTTGATTACCTGCCAGGTAGGTGATTTCCCAAATGTAATTTCAGCTGTTCCAACCTTGTGTCCGGGCCGTGTTCGCCTGCCTATATTCCTGCGCCATATCCATTACATCAGGGATGTAAGTGATGGCGCAGGGATACATCAATGACCGCACCACGGACTACCTCAGTTTGAAATCCCGGTTACTGACCGGGGCCAGTGGGCAACTTTCCGATCAATTCGACGCGTTGAACCTGCATTTGCGTCAGGCAAGCCTGGTGACGCCGGGGCAGATGGTGATCGTTCCCGATGCCTACGCTGTGGCTTGCACTACTGATGATGCATGGTTGATGCGCCATGCCCAGGAGATTCAGCGCAATCTGGAGTTGGATGCCTCGGCTGGGGCGGCGGTGATCAATAACTATGATCTATTCCAGAGTTTATTGGCTTATAGCTCGGTGGGAGTCGGCAGTTCGACGGCGGCCTGGGGGCGACACCTGGACGAGGTTCAGCGCACTCTGGAAGAAATTGAGCGTTTGCATCAACAACTCAAGGATGGAGCCTTGAATAAGAAAGCGTTTATCCAGAAGCGGCAGATGTTGTTCCGGCGCTTGGATACTCAACTTCAAGGTGCGGCGCGATTTGGCACGAGCCTGAAAACCAATAAGTCACTGAAAAAAGTACTGGGTATTTCCACCAAGAGTTATCTGCACAAGAGTGAAATCGTGGGCTACACGCAGCGGATTCGCAGCATTGCCGAGACGTCGAGGTTTTTGGGCAAGGGGACGTATGTGGGGTTGGCGTTGGATGTGGGTGTGGCGGGGTTGGAGATCAAGGAAGCATGTATGGAGGGGCGGGAGGCGATGTGTAGACGGGCGAAGTATGTGCAGGGTGGGAAGTTGGTGGGCGGGGTAGGCGGGGCCGCTATTGGAGGGACTCTGGGGGCTGCGCTCGGGAGACGTTTATGCGGGATAGTCATGGGAGTTGCGGTGAAAGGGCAGGGTGCGCTGGTCTGCGGGATCATCGGCGGTGCTGCCGGAGGTTATGCCGCCGGGAATACGTTTGGGCGTGCCGGTGAATGGGGTGGAGAAATGATGGGTGACCTGATGTATCAGCCTGATGGGGCTTGATCATGTCTTATTATGATTTTTTCACTGTTACGTTGCTTTTATGGATGCTTATCAACTTGGGACTGTTGCTCTTCGTCGCGTACAGAAAACTCGATGAGTTGGAAAGCTATTTCACCGAAAACGAGGCCGTTCAACGCACCAAGCGTTTTTGGCGCAGGAATCTGCCGATCGACAAAACCATGCGAATGGTTGTGATCGTCGAGCTGCTGTCCATGCCAAAACGCCATTTGAAAAAGGGCGAGGTAACTGAGGCAGAGTTGACGTCCGTCCCCGTGGCCCTGAAGCGATGGGCAGTATGGCCCTATTACGGCGGAATGGTTTTGATGGTCCTGGCAATCATTTGGGAGGTCTGGTCCAAGCCATAGCCGAGGGGCTTTTTTTCGTTATTGCGCCAACGCCACCTTGAGTGGCAAGCGCGCCATACCGGTGTTTTTAAGCGAACCCAGATACAACCAGTCACCGTACTCACGTGCCGTGGTGACGGGCGAGTAGTTACCGCTGCTGCCATCCTGCAGGTTTGCGATGACCTTGCCGTTCACGTCCAGCCCGAGCACAAAGGCCTTACGCTCGATGGGCTTGGGCACCACCATCAGTGCCCGTACCATGATCTTGCGCATCAGCGGGTAGCCGGCAAAACCGTCGAGCAGCGGGTTGCGCGGTGAATACAAGGCAACCCAGAACCGGTCCTTGCCGTTGAAGCTGAGGTTGTCCGGCAGGCCCGGCAGGTTGTCGATAAACAGGTCGTGGACGCCGGCCTTGTCGCCCTTGAGCCAGTAGCGGCTGATGCGATAGGCGCCGGTTTCGTTGACCAGCACATAGTCTTCGTTCGGCCCCAGGGCCACGCCATTGGCGAATTGCAACTGGTCCAGCAATACCTCGGTGTGGCCGGTGCTGAAGTCATACCGTAGCAAACGGCCGTCACCGCCGTGCTCGATCACCGCCTCGCCGTCTTCCCCATAACCCCATCGGCTTGATGCATCGCTGAAGTACGCATAACGCCCGGCGGCGTCGACGGTGACGTCATCGACAAAGCCAAACGGCAGGCCGGCGGCGCTGGTGGCCAGGGTGGTGAGATTGTGCTGGGTGTCGAGGGCGAGCAGGCCCTTGATCCCATCGGCAATGATCAACCGCCCGTCCGGATGCAGGGCCAGGCCCAGGGGGCGACCCTGGGTGTTGGTCAGCTCTTCGAGAACGTGGCTTTCGGGGGCCGTGCGGATGATGCGCCCGTCATGCAGGCCGGTGATGAGGAACCCTTTGCCATCCAGCAACAAGGCTTCGGGCCCGGCGATGTCCTGGGCGCCGGTTCTTTTCACGTCCTTGAGGCGCTGGTTTTCGGCGTAGGGCCCGTCCTTCAGGGATGGCGCCTTGGGCGGCGACCAGTTGACCGGTTGCACTTTGGTGGGCATCAGCAGCAGGAAGGCGACGATGGCGGTCAGGATCAGCAGGACCAGACGACCAACGTTGCTTGGACGGGTACTCATGACGATTCCTGGTGATCAGTGGTGGGCGGTTCCCAATGCAGGGTGCCGAACAGGTAGTCCATCAGCGGCAGGACGATGTTGAAGTTGCGTCCCTGCATCAGTTCGCGCCGGTGATGCAGGGCGTGCAGGTGGTGCATCTGGCGGATCCACGGCAGGCGGGCCACGGGGTGGTCGGGGGGCAGGTGTTCGCAGGCGTGGAAAAACTCGTAGAGCAGGTAGCCGAGGATCATGCAGCCGGCGAACAGGCCGGCGACGTTGGGGTTGAGGTGTTTGAGCAGCCACCAGGCGGGGAGGGTGATGACCAGGCTGTGGACCAGGATGAGCCAGGCGGGGAACAGGATGACACGCCAGTCTCGAGGGCTGTCGTAGGTCATGTGATCGGGGGTGAAGAAGCTGTGGTGGTCGCCGGTGTGGCGGGCGTAGAACAGGCGGGCGAAGGTGTGTTTGTGATGGCCCAGGTGACGGTGGACGAGATAGATACACAGGTTGAAGAAAATCAGGGTGAGGGGGATGGCCAGCCATTCCAATAGCTGGATTTGCCGGGTGGTGGACCAGAACAGGCTGACGCAGAGCAGGCCGTAGCCGAAAACGAAACCAGCGTGGAGCCACGGGTTGTAGCAGGGGTGGATGCTGGCGCGGTAGGTGGAGCGGAAAGCCTCGGTGGGGTGAGTCATTGGGAGCGCTCGGTGTCGTTTTTGTTGGGGATGAGCGTAGTCGGGATTGGCGCATCTATCCTGCCTCCATAAAAATACTGTACATGCATACAGTTATGTCCTACATTCCATCCCAGGTGACCGGATGTCGCCGATCACCTGAGCTTCAATTTTTTAACTATGGATGGATAAAAAATGAAATCGAAAAAAGCGTTCATGCTCGGAGCCGCCATCGCGGCGTCCTGCTTCGTTTCGGCCTGCGCCCTGGCCGAACAATCTCCTGCACACTTGACGCCGCAACCGTTGCAGCAAGCCGTGCAACAAGCCCTCAAGAGTGGCGGCAACGTCACGGCGCAGAAGGCGTCGGCTGCCTTCCTGGACAAAATCAAAACCTCGCAGCAGCTGAAAAAGCCGGTGCAGGCTGCCAAGGCCTTGAGCGGGGTTGTGGTCGCCGAGCCTGTACAGGCAGATAGCGCCAAGGTGGATGCCCAGGCCGTGGCGGCCCAGGCGTTCACGCCGCTGTGCCAGACCCTCGGTATCAACCAGATGTATAACCTGGACGGTGTGCAAACCGGCAACGACGTCTGCTACCACTTCAACGTGCCCCAAAAGGCACGGGCGACAGTGATGCTGGTAGGGCAGAGTGCTGCCACCAACATGTCCCTGACCCTGTTCCAGGACGACGGCCAGAACAACATCACTTCTCTCGGCACGTCGGATAACCCGGGCAATGCCAACGAGGTGTTGGCTGGCGTACTGCCACCTGGCGACTACTACTGGTTCATGCATGCCAATTCGGCTGACGGTTCGCCGTTCAGTTTCGGCGTGGATATCAACATGACGATTGACGATTTCGAGCCTAACGACAGTTTCGAAACGGCTTATCAACTGCCGGATACCCTGAACTACGTCACGGGTAACTCCGACACGGCGACCGATGAAGACTACTTCTCCTTCAAGGCCCTGCGCGGGCAGAAGGTCAGTGCCTATTTCGACGGTGTGAACGAGAGCGATCGGGGTCAGTGGATTTCCGAGTATTTTGACGGCGTCAAATGGATCCCGATCAGCCCCAAGGCGAAAATCACCTGGCCAACGCCATCGGTTAATGGTGTGGTGAACGTACGGGTGCGGCCTAACCCGGCCGCAACCTGGAAGGCTACGGCGCGCTACAAGCTGTCGCTGGGCTCCACACCCGAGGTGTTGAGCCACAGTGTGCAAGGTGACAACGTGGTGCGGATCCCGGCTTCGGCCAATGACTACGACCCGTTCATGACCACCCAGGCGGCACGTGACTTGAGCTGGGCCGTGACCTGGGCCGACAGCACCGGTAAACGCCTGCAGGGATTGACCCCGTATCTGCAACTCGACAAGCACGTCAACCGTAATACCTACCTGCCGGTGTACATCCCTTACTACGGTTCGGTAACCGGCGTGTCGGGCGCGGCATCCGGTACGGTCAACCTGGGCAACTGCGCGGGTGAGGCGACTGTCAGGTATGTGTCCTACGACTCGGGTTACAAAAATACCTGGGAGACCAACTACAACTTCGCCGTCTGGCGCCTGCGCATCGAGGAGTACCCGGATGTCGGCGTGGGTGGCGACGCTACCCCGGTGAGCATGGCTCATATCTGCAGCCAGCGCGTGATCTCCAGTGAACGGTGATCAACCCTCCGCTTGATCCGTAACCCCGGCGCCAACTCTTCGGGTTGGCGCCCCCAGCAACCCTTCAAACTGCGCCTGAACCCGCCCTTCGTCGCAATGCGCCACATTAAACCGCATGAAATCCCGCAACCCCGGCTCATACCCGAACAACGCCCCCGGCGCCAGCACCATCCCACGCTTCAACCCTGCTTCAGCCAGCCGCTCACCATTCACCCCGGCCGGCAACCGCGCCCAGATGAACATCCCGCCCTCATATCCCATCGGCAATTCACACCCGCAACGCCGCAGCCACTGCTCAACCCGCCCACCGGCCTCCAGCAGCCGCTGAACCATGCGCTTGCGATGCCGGGCATACCCACCCTCACTCAGCAGCCGATACACAATCTGTTCGAACAGCTCGGACGTTATGCCGCCGCTCATCAACTTCATATTGGTCAGATTCGCCGCCAATTGCGGCGCCGCCACCACATAACTGACCCGCGCGTTCGCCGTCAGCACCTTCGAAAACCCCGACAGGTACGTCACCTGCTCCAATCCCGCCAAAGTCGCCAGACGCGGCGGCGGGTTAGGGTGCAAATCCCCGTAAAGATCATCCTCAACGATATGGCAGCGATACTCCCGAGCCAGTTGCAACAGCCGAAATGCCTGGCTCGGACTGAATGAATGCCCGGTGGGGTTGTGCAACACGCTGGTGGTCAGGTACAGGCTGGGACGGTGCTGCGCCAGCAACTGCTCCAGCGCGACAAAATCAAACCCGTCAGGCCGCCGGGCGATCGTCACCACCTTGACCCCATGCAACGCCAGGTTCGCGTGGAAGTTGAAATAACACGGTGCATCCAGCAGCACCGTGTCCCCGGGCCGCGCCAGCAGGCGCATGAGCATGTCCAGGCCTTGCACCGTGTTGGGCGTGGTGATGATTTGTTCCACCGGCACCGACAACCCTTCACCGTGCAGTTTCTGTTGCAGCGCCTGGCGCAACGGCAGCAGGCCCGCCGGGGTGCCCAGCCCGGCGATGCGCAGAGTAGGGGCGCGCACTGCGCTGCGCATGGCCTGGCGCAGGGCTTCGGAATCCAGCCAGTCTTCCGGCAGATGGCCGCCGCCGGGGCGCAGGTCGCCCTGGGCCATGGCCAGGGGGCGGCGCAGTACGCTGAGCAAGTCCTGGGGCAGCAAGTCGACCCAGGTGCTGGACGACGGCTGTGCCAGGCTGCTGGCGACAAAGTGCCCGCGGCCCTGGCTGGAGGTCAGGAGGTGACGCCCGCGCAGGCGATCCAGCGCTTCATTCATGGTGAATTTTCCGACGCCCAGCAAGGCTCCCAACTCACGCACCGAAGGCAGTTTGCTGCCAGCGGCCAATTCGCCTTGCTCGATCGCATGGGCCAGGGCATCGACGATCTGCTGCACCTTCGGTGCTCGGTCATGAAACTGAATCGCAGGAATGGGCATCACACTGTCCTTAAGTTTGCCGCCAACTTCACCGGTAAAGTCTGCGCGTATATCCGTAGAGTTTACCTGCCTGTGGCGGCACGTGCGCCCTAGACTGCAAGCCCTCTTTCCTGCTGTGAAATTCCACGCCATGGCCACCGCGCTGACGCTGTCTTCGTTTTTGTATTTCCTGTTGCTGTGCACCACCCTGGCCTTCAGCCCCGGGCCCATGACCTTGTTGTTGCTCAGCCTCGGCCTGAAGGACGGCCTGCGCCGCTCCCTGCCGGCGCAGTTCGGGGCGAGTGTTTCCTACCTGGTGTCGATCCTGATCTTTGCCGTGGGTTTTTCCGAGCTGGTCAAGGATTACCCGCTGATCACCCGGATCATCCAGGTGGTAGGCGTGGCCTACATCCTTTACCTGGCCTACAAGCAATGGACCAGCAGCGGAGTGACCATCAAGACCAACGATGCAACTGCGGAAAATGCCCGCAGTCTTTTCGGCAAGGGCCTGCTGACCGGGTTGTCGAATCCCAAGGCGATCATTCTGTTCAGCGCGGTATTCCCGCAGTTCGCCGCCATCGGCCAGGGCAGCGCCGCCGCCGACATCGCGATCCTCGGCCTGACCTTCCTGCTGCTGCAATTTGCCAGCGGGTGCCTGTATTGCTACTTCGGCCAACGCATCAAGCACGTGATGGAAAACCCCAAGCGCCGGGTGTTGCTGCAACGGGCCACGGCGGTGTTGCTGCTGGGGGTGGCGCTGATGTTGGCCCGGGGCTTTTCCAGCTGAAGGTCAGCTTATGAGCGGTAGTGGCGATCTGCCGGTGCCCTGATAGACTTCGGGCATTCATCCAGGATCAAGCCAGACATGCCAGCCGCAGGAGGAAACGGACTTTCGCTCGCTTCACGCTTGTACAAGTCGCGCACCCTGGGATTGACCCTCGGGTTTGTCTGTGTGGCCGCCGCCATCTACCCGCTGGATAAATCCGCTTGGGTCTGGGGAGTGATGATCGCCAATGCCTTCATCTGGCCGCATGTGGCCTACCAATGGTCGCGGCACTCGAAAAACTCCCTGCGCTCGGAACACCGCAACCTGCTGTTCGACTCGTTTTGCGGCGGGTTCTGGGTTGGCGCCATGCAGTTCAACCCGCTGCCCAGCGTGACCACCTTGTCGATGATGACCATGAACAACGTCGCCATCGGCGGCCCGCGCTTCATGCTCGCCGGTTGGGTGGCCCAGGCGCTGGGCATCGGCGCCTCGATGCTGGTGTTCACTCCGGCGGTGACCGCCCTCACCAGTGAAGTGCAGCTCTACGCCTGCCTGCCAATCCTGATGCTGTATCCCCTGGCGCTGGGCTGGATCTGTTACCGGCAAGCGATCACCCTGGCCCGGCACAAGCGCGAGTTGCTGGCCCTGAGCCGCACCGACAGCCTGTCGGGCCTGCTCAACCACGGCGCCTGGAAAGACCACCTGGAAATCGAGTTCCAGCGCTGCCGCCGCGACCAGCAGGGCGCCGCCATCGCGTTGATCGACATCGACCACTTCAAGACCATCAACGACACCTACGGCCATGTCACCGGCGATATCGTGCTGCGCCAGTTGAGCAAAGTGCTGCGCCAGAACCTGCGGGCCACGGACCTCGCCGGGCGCTATGGCGGCGACGAATTCTGCGTGATCCTGCCGGACATGCCCCTGAACCGCGCCACCGAGGTGATGGACGCCCTGCGTGATCGCTTCAACTCCCTGGCCTACGCACAGGACCCGACCTTGCGCGCCAGCCTGAGCATCGGCCTGGCGCCATACCGGCCGGCACACGCCGACGCCACCAGTTGGCTGAACGATGCCGACCAGGCCTTGTACGAGGCCAAGAGCAGCGGGCGCAACCGGGTCAGTTCGGTGCAGGGAAGTTGGTTGAGGTCGATCTGAGGATCAACAAATCGGTGTTTGTCAGGTAGGGTGGAGCGCTACCTTCCAACAAAAACAAGGATCGGTTCATGCTCTTCAACTTCCCACGCAGCTTACTGGCAGCCACCCTGGCGCTGTCTTTCGCCATGCCGGCCTTCAGCGCCGAACCTCACAAACAGATCCAGGCCGATTCCGAGCAGTACAAGGCCGATGCCTTGAAACTGCTGGAGCGCCTGGTGAATATCGATTCGGGCTCCGGCTACGAGCCGGGCCTGACCCAAGTGCGTGACATCGCCGTCGACGAGCTCAAGCAACTGGGTTTCAGCATCCAGCTGGTGCCGGATGCTGCGGCTCATAACAGCCATGTCGTCGCCACCCTCAAAGGCACCGGCAAGGCCAGGATCCTGCTGATGGCCCACATGGACACGGTGTTCAAGGAAGGCTCGGCGGCTGCCCGGCCGTTCCACATCAAGGACGGCCGCGCCTATGGCCCGGGCGTGATGGATGACAAGGGCGGCATCGTCGCCGGCATCTACGCGTTGAAGGTCCTGAAAAACCAGGGCTTCAAGGACTACGCACAAATCACCTTCCTGCTGGACGCCAGCGAAGAAGCCGGCACCGACGGCGCGTCCGAGCTGATCCGCAACACCGCCAAGGGCCACGACGTGACGCTCAACCTGGAACCGGGTCGCCCGGCCGATGGCCTGGTGGTATGGCGCAAAGGCAGCGCCACCGCCGTGGTCGAGGTCAAGGGCAAGGCCGCCCACGCCGGCGTCGCCCCGGAATTGGGGCGCAACGCGGCGATGGAAGCGGCGCACCAGATTCTGCAACTGGGCAAGCTGGGGGATGCCGAGAAGAAAACCACCATCAACTTCACCGTGATCAACTCCGGCGACCGGGTCAACGTGATCCCCGACCAGGCCACCGCCAAGGCGGATGTACGGGCGGCGTTGCCGGAAGAGTTTGACCGGATCGAGAAAGACCTGGCACGGGTCTCGGCCAACAAGCTGATCCCCGAGACTGAAGTGACCACCAGTTTGCACCGTGGCCTGCCGCCGATGCCGCAGACGCCGGAGTCGGACAAGCTGGTGGCGATTGCCCAGGGGATTTATGGCGAGTTGGGGCGCAAGCTGACCATTGAGGGCAGCGGCGGGGCGGCGGATGCGAGCTTGTCGGCTGGCGTGGGTACGCCGACCCTGGACGGGTTCGGGATTGTCGGGGGCAATATCCATACGCCGGAGGAATATGCCGAGGTGGAGAGCGTGGCGCCGCGGATTTATCTGCTGAGCCGGATGATCATGGAGCTCTCCAAGCGCTGACTTAAAAACGCCACACCTCTAAATGTGGGAGCGGGCTTGTGTGGGAGCGGGCTTGCTCGCGAATGCGGTCTATCAGTCGACATCT
>NZ_JBSVWQ010000105.1:0-20953 GCF_054071215.1 Pseudomonas sp. SDO5522_S412
ACGCATGTGCTGGCTGACACGCCGCATTCGCGAGCAAGCCCGCTCCCACATTTAAAGGCTTCAGCGTGCTCCGGGATCCGCCACCAGGCGTCCGGCATCCTTGGTCAAGGCCTGCAGGAATTCCTGCTGCAACTCCGGATCATTGCGGGTCAGTTCGATCAGGCTCTGTTCCAGCTCGCTGGCTTCTTCTTCCAGGCCCAGCTCCGACAGGCGCTTGACCCGGTGCACCCACTCGTTGACCTCGTCGTCTTCCAGGTCGTCATAGATCAAACCGTGAGCTTCGAGCAATTTGCCCCGCAGGGTGCCGCTGATGGCCAGGGATGAGTCCGAGTGCACGTCATCCTGGGCATCTTCAACACTGATCTTCAGGGTGCTGATGCGGTTCAGGTCCTGCTCGGCAAACGGGCTGTCCAACAGGTTCAGGCGCAGCACGCCATCGCGGTCGGTGGTCAGCTCATGGGTTTGCTTGCCGGCAGTCACCTGTACCGGGCGCTCGCTCCAGGGCAGGCTCGAATACTCCACGCGCTTGTCGCGCTGGACTTCATCGATACCCGCCAGGTTCTGTTGCGCACGGCCGTTGGATTGCACGTTCATGAACGGGTTGAGCCCGTCCACGCCATAGCTGAGCCAATCCCGGGTCATGCTGGCAGGCAGGTTGCCCAGGGCAAACACATTCGCCACGTTGGCGCCGACGCCCGCCACGAGCGCGACCGCGCCCAGGGGCATCTCATAGAGTTTGCGCCAGGGCTGGTAGGGCGTGTAGCGGTCGTAGCGACGGGTAACTTCGAACTCGGTGACCTCAAAGGTCTTTTGCTCGTGAATGCGCACCCGGCGTTGCGGCAGCTCCAGCACCTTCGGCTCGCCCACGTCGATCTGCAGGCTGTGATCGAGCAATTTGCGCTCGATGCGTTCCTCGTGCTCGCTGCGTTGCGACATTTGGTTGGCGCAGCCGCTGACCAGCAGGGCGCCACATAACGTGGCGCCCCCCAGGGCTATGGTGTTTCGCTTGAACATGACGACTCTTGATCTGGTTTTCAGCGACGAATACGCGCCTGAAGGAAAGACAGCACGTCAGCCACCGGCAACGGTTGGGCCTCGGCTTCGGTCCGGCTCTTGTATTCCAGATTGCCATCGGCCAGGCCGCGGTCACTGACCACGATCCGGTGCGGGATGCCAATCAATTCCATGTCGGCGAACTTGATGCCTGGGCTGGTTTTCTTGTCCCGATCATCCAGCAGCACTTCAAAACCGGCAGCCGTGAGTTCGGCATACAGTTTGTCGGTGGCTTCGCGTACTTGCTCGGTTTCGTAGCGCAGCGGTACCAGGGCAACCTGGAATGGCGCCAGGGCGTCGCTCCAGATGATGCCTTTCTCGTCGTTGTTCTGCTCGATGGCAGCCGCAACCACGCGGGATACGCCAATGCCGTAGCAGCCCATTTCCAGGGTGATCGGCTTGCCGTTCTCGCCCAGCACTTCGCACTTCATCGCCTTGCTGTACTTGTTGCCCAGCTGGAAGATGTGCCCGACTTCGATGCCGCGCTTGATTTCCAGGGTGCCCTTGCCGTCCGGGCTCGGGTCGCCGGCCACCACGTTGCGCAGGTCGGCCACGGTCGGAACCGGCAGGTCGCGTTCCCAGTTCACGCCGAAGTAGTGCTTGTCATCGATGTTCGCACCGATGCCGAAGTCGCTCATCAGCTCTACCGAACGGTCGATGATGATCGGCAGTGGCAGGTTCAGCGGGCCGAGGGAGCCAGCGCCGGCGCCAATGGCATCACGCAGTTCTGAGTCGGTGGCCATGACCAGCGGGCTGGCAACGCCTGGCTGCTGGGCGGCCTTGATTTCGTTGAGCTCGTGGTCGCCGCGGATCACCAGGGCGATCAGCTTGCCTTCTTCCTCGGCGCGCACGATCAGGGTCTTGATGGTCTTTTCAATCGGCAGATTGAATTTCTCCACCAGGGCCGCGATGGTCTTGGTCTCGGGTGTGTCCACCAGGCGCAGCTCTTCGCTTGGCGCAGGGCGGGAGGTTTCCCGTGGCACGGCTTCGGCTTTCTCGATGTTCGCCGCGTAGTCGGAACCGTTGCTGAACACGATGTCGTCTTCACCGGACTCGGCCAGCACGTGGAACTCGTGGGAGCCGGCACCGCCGATGGAGCCGTTGTCCGCTTCAACCGGGCGGAATTTCAGGCCCAGGCGCGTGAACACGTTGCAGTAGGCGGTGTGCATGCGGTCGTAGGTGACCTGCAGGGACGCCTGGTCAGCGTGGAACGAATAGGCGTCCTTCATGATGAATTCGCGGCCGCGCATCAAACCGAAGCGTGGGCGGATTTCGTCACGGAACTTGGTCTGGATCTGATACAGGTTGAGGGGCAGTTGCTTGTAGCTGCTCAACTCGTTGCGCATCAGGTCGGTGATCACTTCTTCGTGGGTCGGGCCGGCGCAGAAGTCCCGGCCATGACGATCCTTGAAGCGCAGCAATTCAGGGCCGTACTCTTCCCAGCGCCCGGATTCCTGCCACAGCTCAGCCGGTTGGGTGCTCGGCATCAACACTTCCAGAGAGCCGGCAGCGTTCATTTCTTCACGAACGATGGCTTCGACCTTGCGCATCACCTTCAAGCCCATGGGCAGCCAGGTGTACAGGCCCGAGGCCAGTTTGCGGATCATGCCGGCGCGCAGCATCAGCTGATGGCTGATCACGACCGCGTCGGAAGGCGTTTCTTTCTGTGTGGCGAGCAAATATTGACTGGTGCGCATGGTAGGCCGTTGTCGGTTGCTTGGACTTGAAATGACTTGGGATTGTACGGGCGCTTGCTGCCGACGTACAGGCATCTGGTTGCTGGAGCAGGGCTTCTGTGGGAGCTGGCATGCCTGCGATGCAGGCAACACGGTGTGTCAGTTACACCGCGGTGATGCAATCGCAGGCAAGCCAGCTCCTACAGTGATTCGTTTTCCTCGGGAGGATTCAAGCGAATCCGCCGGCTTTCCTGAAACCAGTGCAAGGCGATCAGGACCAGCGTCGGCACACCCAGCAGGCAGGTGATCATGAAGAAGTTGTGGTAACCGAACTTCTCGACCATCACCCCCGAATACCCGCCGATCAAGCGCGGCAGCAGCAGCATGATCGAGCTGAGCAGGGCGTATTGGGTGGCGGAGAACTTCAGGTTGGTCAGGCTCGACAGGTACGCGACAAACGCCGAGGTCGCCATGCCGGAACTGAAGTTGTCCAGGGAGATGGTGAAAATCAGCATCTGCAAGTCCGGGCCCATGTCGGCGAGCATCACGAACAGCAGGTTGGTGCCGGCCGATGCAATGCCGCCAATGAACAGGATCGGCAGAATCCCGAAGCGCACGATCAACAGGCCACCCATGCCGGCACCCAGCAGGGTCATGATCAGGCCGAAGACTTTGCTGACACCGGCGATCTGGTCCTTGGTAAAGCCCTGGTCGATATAGAACACGTTGGCCATTACGCCCATTACCGTGTCCGACATGCGGTAGGTGGCAATCAGCCCCAACAGCAGGAAGGCCTGCCAGCGGTAGCGCAGGATAAAATCGTTGACCGGCGTGAGCACCGGCGCCAGGCCCCGGCGGCCCATGGTCGACAGGCACAGCGTGGTCAGGATGATGTAGAGGATGGCCCGCAGGAACGCGCGATCTTCCAGCAGCAGGTCCAGCAGGCTGACCCCATGGAACAGCACGCTGGCGAAGTCAGTGTTGTACAGCTGGGTGAACATCGCCGGTACCGAGACCAGCAGCACGATCAACACGAACACCGACACTAATTGGTGAGCAAAGCTGTAGCGCCCGGCCTGCAATTGGGTACGCAGCGGCACATTGGGTTCGCGCATGAACAGCGTGGTCAGCAGCGCAGGCACCATCAGCGCACCAAACAGCACGTACGTACCGGCCCATGCCGAGTGCTTGTAGTTGAACCCGGTGGAACCGAAGCCTTCGGCAAAAAACAGCGCACCTGCGGTGGCAAGCAGCGCGGCCACGCGATAACCGGACATATAGCTGGCGGCAAGCGCGGCCTGCTGGCTGTCGCTGGCGATTTCCAGGCGGTAGGCGTCTACGGCGATGTCTTGCGTGGCGGAAGCGAAGGCCACGATCACGGCGATGGCGATCAGCCAGGACAGATGCTTTTGCGGATCACAGAAACCCATGCCGATCAATCCGAGGATCACCAGCGTCTGGGACAGTACCAGCCAGGAGCGACGACGTCCGAGCTTGCCGAGCAGTGGCAGGCGCCATTGGTCGAGCAGGGGCGACCAGACCCACTTGAAGGCATAGGCCAGGCCGATCAGGCTCGCATAACCGATGGTTTCGCGGGCCACGCCGGCCTCGCGCAACCATACCGAGAGCGTCGAGAACACCAACATGTAAGGCAAGCCGGCAGCAAAGCCGAGCAGCAACAGCACTAACGTCGAGGGGCTGGCATAGGCGGCGAGCGCGGCGCGCCAGGTTTTACGGGGCATGGGCTGGAGTCTGCCTCAGAATTACGCAAATAAAGCGCGCACTCTAACCGCTGTGCTCTACCGGGCGCCAGCCATGACGCTGAATATCAACACGATTGTTCAGGATGCTGACGCCTTCGCCGCGCAAACGCGCACGTTGCTCGTCACCCGAGGCACTGCCCACCGGCAGACTTATCCGACCACCGGCACCCAGCACGCGATGCCAGGGCAGTTTGGTGTCCTCGGGCAGTTGGCTCAGGGTGCGACCCACCCAACGTGCGGCGCGACCCAAACCGGCGAGGTGTGCCAGCTCCCCGTAGCTGATCACGCAGCCTTCGGGCACTTGGGCGAGGGTCAGGTACAGCACGGTGCGGCGCATTTCAGCGGGGCTTTGCGGAGCGTCGGTCAGTTCGTTCACGGGGGCATATCCGATGAAAATATCCGTCTATTTGTAAGAAATTTCTGAAAAATGGGGGGCTGAGAGCGGAACTCGATACGAATACCCGAGTCAGTCCTTGCTAAGAAGTTATCCACCCCGATAATGCCCGTTTTTTCGTCAAACTCGAGCCCCATATCCGCTTATGTTGTCCAGAACCCTGCTGTGCCTCGCTGTCTTCAGCGCCTCCACCCCGTTGCTCGCCGACACCGTCTGGTTGAAGAACGGTGACCGCCTGACCGGCAAGATCAAGGTTTTCGACGGCGGCAAGCTGCTGATCCAGACCGACTATGCCGGCGCGATCCCGGTGGACTGGAAGCAGGTCAAGACCCTGGAGAGCGATCAGGAATTGCTGGTCAAGCAGGATGCCTACAGCGGTGAGAAGGCCAAGTCCCTGCAGCCGGCCGACGATGGCAAGGTCATCCTGGCCAACGGCGAGGCGCCCAAGACTGTCGACCTGGCGAGCATCCAGCAGATCATCAAGCCCAAGCCGGTGATCGAGGACCTGGTGTGGAAGGGCAATGTCGATATGGCGCTGGACTACAAGCGCGCGGAAAACGACACCAACGACTACGACATCGACTTCAAGACCACTGCCCGCCATGGCCAGTGGCGCCATACCGCCGAGGGCGAATACAACCGCGAATTCCAGGACGACGTGACCACCACCGACAACTGGGCGCTGGAGTACGACCTGGACCGGTTTATTACCGAACACTGGTTCTGGCAGGGCCGCTTGACCTACAAGCGCGACAAGGTCGAGGACCTGTCCCGCCAGCGCACCGTGGGTACCGGCCCGGGCTACCAATTCTGGGATGACGAACTGGGCGCGTTCTCCCTCGGTTCGCTGGTCAACCGCACCGACTATGAATACCAGGACGGCGGCAAGGACAACTTCTATTCGCTGGCCATGAAGTGGAACTACAACCGCTACCTGGTGGGCAAGACCGTTGAATTCTTCACCAATGGCGAAGTGGGCAAGCCGCTGGCCGGGCCGTCCGAGTACTCCCTGGATGCGGAAATGGGCTTGCGCTACAAAGTCACCGAGTGGGCCTCCCTCAACCTCAAGGCCGAGCGCGACATTATTAGTGGCGACTCGGAAAGCGCGTTGAGCAAGACCCGCTACACCGCAGGGTTCGGCGTCGCTTGGTAATTAAAGGCGTAACCCGCCGTCCATTTCCAGAATCCGCCCGGTGTAGTAGTCGTTCTCGAAGATATACGCCGCTGAATGGGCAATCTCCTCAGGCCGCCCCATGCGCTTGAGGGGAATGCCGGCGGTCATCTTCTCCAAGGCCTCGGGCTTCATGCTCAGGGTCATCTCGGTCTCGATAAACCCCGGTGCGATGCCCGCCACGCGGATGCCGTAGCGCGCCAGCTCCTTGGCCCAGGTCACAGTGGCGGCCGCTACACCGGCCTTGGCGGCGGAGTAGTTGGTCTGCCCGACATTGCCGGCCCGCGAGATCGACGAGATATTGATAATGGTGCCCTGGTTCTTCAGCTCCACCATTTTCGCCGCCACCTCACGGGTGCACAGGAACACCCCGGTAAGGTTGACATCGATCACCGCCTGCCACTGGGCCAGGCTCATCTTGGTCATCTCGCCGTCCTTGACCTTGAGCAGCAAGCCATCACGCAAGATCCCGGCGTTGTTGATCAAGCCGTTGATCGCACCGAAGTCTTCGGCGATCTGTGCCACGGTGTGGGTCACCTGCTCTTCATTCGCCACGTTGCACAGATAGGCGCGGGCCTTCACTCCATGGGCCTGGCAGGCGGCCACCGCCTGGTCGAGTTTTTCCTGATTGAGGTCCACCAGCGCCAGGTTGGCACCTTTGGCGGCAAAATACTCGGCCATGGAGCGGCCCAAACCCTGGCAACCGCCGGTGATAATGATTACTTTGTCGTTGAGATGCATTCGCAAGTCCTGTGGGCAGAATTAAGCGGCTATCCAAGTTTGTTTTTTGACGAAATTTATCGAAGGAGTCATAAGTTGAGCGCGCACGTTGCCAAGAATGCCCGAGAACTACTGCTCAAGGAATACCGTGGGGCACTCGCCACCTTGTCCAAGGCCATGCCCGGTTTCCCTTTTGGCTCGGTGGTGCCGTATTGCCTGGACGCCGAGGGTCGGCCGCTGATCCTGATCAGCCGTATCGCCCAGCACACCCACAACCTGCAGAAAGACCCCAAGTGCTCGTTGCTGGTCGGTGAGCGTGAGGCGGACGACGTGCAAGCGGTAGGGCGCCTGACCTACCTCGCCGAGGCCGAAAAGCTCGAAGACGGCGCTGCGATTGAAGCCGCCGCCGAGCGTTATTACCGCTATTTCCCGGACTCGGCGAACTACCACAAGGCCCATGATTTTGACTTCTGGGTGCTCAAGCCGGTGCGCCATCGTTATATCGGCGGGTTCGGCGCGATCCACTGGGTCGACCAACTGACCCTGGCCAATCCGTTTGCCGGCAAGGCCGAGCTGAGCATGGTCGAGCACATGAACAGCGACCACACCAAGGCGATTGCCCACTATGTCGAACTGGCCGGCCTGCCGACCTCCGAGCCTGCGCAACTGGCCGGTATCGACAGCGAAGGCATGCACTTGCGCATTGGCCAGGCCCTCTACTGGCTGCCCTTTGCCGAGCCTTGCAACACGCCGACACAAGTACGCGAAGCCCTGGTTTTCCTGGCTCACGCCGAGGTCTGGCCGAAAAAAGCAGCCGCTGAAGCTTGAATTCACGAAACGGCGACGTCATCTAAGGTGGAGTAGCAAGGCATTCTTGCGTTGAGGAACCATTTGATGCGCCCTTTTTTGTTGCTCTTTTTGTTGTTTCCGGTGCTTGAGCTGTTCGTATTCGTACAAGTCAGCGGGGCAATCGGGTTTTTCCCGGCGCTGCTGCTGATCATTCTCGGCTCGATGCTCGGCGTACTGGTGCTGCGCGTCGCCGGCCTGGCCACGGCGCTGCGTGCCCGTGAAAGCCTGAATCGCGGCGAGCTGCCGGCCCAGACCATGCTCGAAGGCCTGATGATGGCATTGGCCGGTGGCCTGCTGATCCTGCCGGGCTTTATCAGCGATGTGGTTGGCCTGGTGATGTTGCTGCCATTCACTCGCAAAGTGCTGGCGGGCAAGATGCGCCAGCGTGCCGAAGAGGCTGCCATTCGCCAGCGCGCCTTTGCCGACGACCTGCAACCCCGTGGTGGCCCGGCCCCGCGCCAGCCCCTGGGGCGCGAAGGTGACGTGATCGAAGGTGAGTTCGAACACCGCGACCCCAAGTAATCTCCTCACTGGCACGGCACCCGCGGGTGCCGTGCGGCTTTTGAAGACGCCCCCCGACACAAAAATTTTCATCTCGGTACCCTTGTAATAAGCTTATGCGCCCTTATGTAACGGTCACCGCAAGGTTTCTGGTGGCGACACCAGACAGACTTCCGCGTTTCGCGCCGCGAACCGCGACCGGCACCGCCGGAATTTAACTAGCCGGAATTGACACCGGCCGATGAAAAACACAATTAGGAGAGATCGACAATGAGCAAGCTTCGTCCTCTGCATGACCGCGTCGTCATCCGTCGCAGTGAAGAAGAAAAGAAAACCGCTGGCGGTATCGTGCTGCCAGGTTCGGCTGCTGAGAAAGCCAACCACGGTGTGATTCTCGCTGCTGGCCCAGGCAAGACCCTGGAAAACGGTGAAGTACGTGCGCTGGCTGTGAAAGTGGGTGACAAGGTTGTTTTCGGCCCTTACTCCGGCAGCAACACTGTGAAAATCGACGGCGAAGACCTGCTGGTAATGGCTGAGAACGAGATTCTCGCTGTTCTGGAAGGCTGATTTCCCCGTTCATCTTCCCGTTACTACAAAGTATTTAAGGAATATCGATCATGGCTGCTAAAGAAGTTAAATTCGGCGATTCCGCCCGTAAGAAAATGCTCGCCGGTGTGAACGTCCTGGCTGACGCAGTAAAAGCGACCCTGGGCCCTAAAGGCCGTAACGTGATCATCGAGAAGAGCTTCGGCGCTCCGACCATCACCAAGGACGGCGTTTCCGTCGCCAAAGAAATCGAGCTGAAAGATCGCTTCGAAAACATGGGCGCGCAGCTGGTCAAAGACGTTGCCTCCCGTGCCAACGATGACGCAGGCGACGGCACCACCACCGCGACCGTCCTGGCTCAGTCGATCGTCAACGAAGGCCTGAAAGCCGTCGCTGCCGGCATGAACCCGATGGACCTGAAACGTGGCATCGACAAGGCGACCATCGCCATTGTCAAAGAGCTGAAGTCCCTGTCCAAGCCATGCGCTGACACCAAGGCAATCGCTCAGGTCGGCACTATCTCGGCCAACTCCGACAGCTCCATCGGCGACATCATTGCCGAAGCCATGGAAAAAGTCGGTAAAGAAGGCGTGATCACCGTTGAAGAAGGCTCGGGCCTGGAAAACGAACTGTCGGTTGTTGAAGGCATGCAGTTCGACCGTGGCTACCTGTCCCCGTACTTCGTCAACAAGCCAGACACCATGACCGCCGAGCTCGACGGCCCGCTGATCCTGCTGGTTGACAAGAAGATCTCCAACATCCGTGAACTGCTGCCAGTTCTGGAAGCTGTTGCCAAGGCCGGCCGCCCACTGCTGATCGTTTCCGAAGACGTTGAAGGCGAAGCCCTGGCGACTCTGGTTGTGAACAACATGCGCGGTATCGTGAAAGTGGTTGCTGTCAAGGCACCTGGTTTCGGCGATCGTCGCAAGGCAATGCTGCAGGACATCGCTGTTTTGACTGGCGGTACCGTTATCTCCGAAGAGATCGGCCTGAGCCTGGAAAGCGCTACCCTGGAACACCTGGGTAATGCCAAGCGCGTCACCGTGACCAAGGAAAACACCACCGTGATCGACGGTGCCGGTGTTGAAGCTGACATCCAGGCACGTGTTACCCAGATCCGCGCTCAAGTGGCTGATACCACTTCCGACTACGACCGTGAAAAACTGCAAGAGCGTCTGGCCAAGCTGTCCGGCGGCGTTGCAGTGATCAAGGTTGGCGCGGGTTCCGAAGTTGAAATGAAAGAGAAGAAAGCCCGCGTTGAAGACGCCCTGCACGCTACCCGTGCAGCCGTTGAAGAAGGCGTGGTACCTGGCGGTGGCGTGGCGCTGGTTCGCGCTCTGCAGGCTATCTCCGAGCTGAAAGGCGACAACGCTGACCAAGACGTCGGTATCGCTCTGCTGCGTCGTGCTGTTGAAGCACCTCTGCGCCAGATCGTTGCCAACTCCGGCGACGAGCCAAGCGTAGTGGTCGACAAGGTCAAGCAGGGTTCGGGTAACTTCGGTTACAACGCTGCTACCGGCGAATACGGCGACATGATCGAAATGGGCATCCTGGACCCGGCTAAAGTGACTCGTTCGGCTCTGCAAGCGGCTTCGTCGATTGCCAGCTTGATGATCACCACTGAAGCAATGATCGCCGAGATCAAAGAAGATGCTCCAGCTGGCGGCGGTATGCCAGACATGGGCGGTATGGGCGGCATGGGCGGCATGATGTAAGCCAGTCTTACCCCGATACTGAAAAACCCCGCCTGCAGCGATGCAGGCGGGGTTTTTTTATGCTGATCGTTCCCACGCTCTGCGTGGGAATGCCGCCAGGGACGCTCCGCGTCTCTCTTTACGCGCACGCCTCAGCTGACGCCGCGACGCCCCAGCAGTTTCTTGAACATGAAGCCGCGAGCCAGCATCAGGTGCGAGGCGGGCGGCAAAGATGCCACGGGTCCCGGTGCCGCAGAGCCGGATGACGGATGGACAGGCACGTGTGCGGTTTTTTTGAGGGGCGCCGGTTGGGGCCGCTCCCAATGGCCGGACATGACCACCATGCCCAGCAGTTTGAGGGTATTGCCGTAATAGTCATGGTCACGGATGGACCGGCGTTGCAGGTTGTCCCAAAGGTTATTGAGCCACAGCTGATTGTCGGGGTTGATCATTGCGCTGACCCCGAGTGCCGCCACAAAGGCCGGCTCATTGTGCGCTTCCTCGATCGCACTGCCGTCGATTCGGTAGCCACTGTTGAAGTTGCCCGGCTCATCGTGGGTGGTGGCGCGTGCCCAGCGGTTGAAGGTGGTCAAGGTGTACAGCGCACGCGGGTCACCGTACATCAGGTAATCCAGGCCGATGCGCCACGGGTAGCGGGCCGCGTTCCACGAATAGCTGCCGTCGTATGGGCCTTCCACCAGATCGGGCCGCGCCGGGGTGATCGAGGTGTCCAGGTGGCTGATGAAGTCCGGCACCAGCCCGCTGTTGGCGCTGTACCGTTGGGTAAAGTCACTGATGATCGAATAGGTCTTGTCGCGCACCGCCTGCCAGCGCTTGTCCCCGGTCATGGTGAAAAAGCTGTAGAGGTGCGACTGCATGAAGTCCGAGCTGCGGGTGGTGTACTCAAGCTCTGCGTCACCGTCGGTACCGGCCCAGTCGCCGAGCATCAGGTGCTGAGTCCTGGGGTGCACCTCGTGTTTCATGATCGCCGCCATCACCGTGTTGGCCTCGCTGCGATAGTCAATGGAGCCCTCGCTGCCCCATTTCTGATCGGCCAGCAGCAGGGCGTAGGCGATGTCCAGGTCGCCATCGGTGGCACTGACGTCGCCACGGAAAGGGTCGGTGGAGTCGCCGCATCCCTCGGTCTGGTTCCAGGCCATCAGGCCGGGATCGGACGCTGCCGGGTGATCCTGGAAGTAGCGCACCATGCCGTCGAAAGTCCGTTGGGCCTGGTCATCGTAGTCGGCCATCATCACAGTGAGCAGCATGCCGTAGCCATGGGCCTCGGACACGGTGATGGTGTTGGGCGCGGCGCCACCACCCACGGGTTTGTGGTCGGCGTTGACCTTGATGAAATACCGGCCGCTGCCGCATTCCCCCGACAGGTAAACCGCCTTCCAGTCCTTGTAGAACGTGACCAGTTGTTGATCCATGGTCGCCTGGGGCTGGCGATTGGGCAGGATGGTGCCGGGGTAGTAGGGCGCGTGAACATTCTGGGCCGCAACGCCGCCTGACCATGAACCGGCGGCCATGCACAGTGATAACAGCAGCGTGGGCAGATGCCGTTTAGGGTGACGCATGAGCTGACTCTCCAACCTGATCCAAAGGGCAAGGTCGCGAGGTTAGCGGCAGCGTGGATGTTCCACTGTCACAGGCTGTAACAGCCTAGGCCGGGCGCAGTGCGAGGGTCAGGGTCAGGCGTGCGCCGCCCAACGGGCTGCGGGTGATCGACAGCTCACCCCCGTGCCAATGGGTGGCGCGCTTGGCCAGTGCCAGGCCGAGGCCAAATCCGCTGGGCTCGTCGCCGCCCATGGCCAGGCGCACGAAGGGTTCGAAGATCTTTTCGCGGTTTTCCGGCAGCACGCCCGGGCCGTCATCATCCACATGCAGCACCAGGTGCTGGCCCTGGCACGCTGCGCTGACGTTCACCCGTTCGCGGGCGTAGTTAATGGCGTTGCTTAACAGGTTGCGCACGATCAGATGCAGCAGGGCGCGGTCGCCGATCAGTTCCAGGTCGGCCGGGTCGGTGTCCAGGGTCAGCAAGCGATGGTGCCCGTCCAGCAGGGCAAACTCCTGCTGCAGCCAGGCATGGAGATTGATTGGCTCATGCTGCAGGTCGCTGGGTGCATCGGCCAGCCGGGCAAAGGCGAGGCTGGCGCGAACCAGCGACTCCAGCTCTTCGATATCGGTGTGCAGGCGCTCTTGCAGGCGGGTGCGGGTGTCGGGGTCGGCGCTTTTACTCAGTAGTGCCAGGGCAAAACGCATCCGCGCCAGGGGTGTGCGCAGTTCGTGGGACACCGCCTGGGAAACCTCCCGGTGGCGTTCGCCCATCGAGCTGATATCCAGCGCGTGCCGTTGCAAGGTCAGCAGCAGCGGCGCCCACTCCTGGCTCATCGCGGGCAGCAGCGTGTTGGGCGAGCGGGCGAGGGTAGCAATGCAGGCATTAAGGGCATCGAGGTCATGGGTGTATTTGCGCCGGGCACGCAGGGCAATCCAGAGAAACAGCAGTACCGGCATGCCGGCGACACAGGCGGTCACCCAGTACACCGGATATTGCAGCAGGTCCTTCACTTCGGCGGTTCCCCACAAGGGGCCGAATTGAATCACCGTGTCATCGTCCAGCGGGAAGTAGGTGACGTCCTCATCACTGTTCTGCGCCGGCTGATGGTGGTCGAGCATCACAATAGCTTCAGGCGGCAGCTCGATATCATCCTTTTTCACCAGGCTCACCGGGTACTGAAAGCGTGCTTGCAGTGACTCGATGCGCGCCTCCCGTTGTTCGGCGGGCAAGGCCTTGAGTTGCTCGGCAACCAGATAACCCGGCCCGGCCATCAGCCGCAGAAAACTGTAGTCCCCGATAAACACCGAGGCGTTCGAGCACAACCACAACAGGTAAAAAGTGAGGGCGGCCCAGCTGGTGCCGGCCGCGATGGCCATCCACGGGCGAACTTTAGACAGCATGCTGGCTCCCCGTCGGGATTTCGACGAACAGGTATCCCTGCGCCGTGATGGTCTGGATGGTCACGGGGCACGCAAGGCTCATCAGCTTTTTGCGCAAGCGCGACACCCGCATATCAATCGATCGGTTCAGCCCGTCGTACTCCAGGCCGCGCAGGCGCTGGAGCAGCTTTTCCCGGGTCAGCAATACGCCGCAATGGCGGGCAAAGATGGCGAGCAACTCGAATTCGGCCACCGAAAACTGCAAGGGCGCCTCGCCAAGCCAGGCGAAGTGGTTGTTCAGGTCCAGCCGAAAAGCGCCCCACTGATAGTAGCTGCGAGGTGCCTGGGGATGGCGGCGCAGCAGCGAGCGGATCCTTGCCAGCAACAGTTGCGGGTCGATCGGCTTGACAACGTAGTCGTCGGCCCCGGCGGCAAACCCCACCAATTGTTCGGCGTTCTCGTCCAGGGCCGTCATCATCAGGATCAGCCCGGGGTAGTGGTCGCGAATCTGTCGGCACAGGGTAAAACCGTCGATGCCCGGCAGCATCACATCGAGGATCAACAGTGCCGGTTGTTCATCCTGGATACGCTGGGCGGCGCGGTCGCCACGGTGTTCCACTGCAACGCTAAAGCCTTCGGCGCGCAGGAACTCGGCCGTCAGTGCCGCCAGGGGCAGGTCGTCTTCGATCAGCAACAGGGTATCGGACATGAATCAGCAGGATCGTTGCCAAAAAGTGCGCAGAGTGTTGCGCCCTTGCCCCCGGCTAGGCAAGGGCTGTTCATCACGGCGTCACGGGCTGCTTGCGGAAGGCGGGCTGCGGTGTTTTCACCGGCCGGTACAGCAGGAAGTAATAGGCGCCCAAACAAATCAGCCAGCTGAAAATTGCCGTCCACACGTTGTGGGAAAGAAAGTGCGCCCCTTGCATCGTGCGGCTCACCGAAAGCACCGTGCCCAGGCCCAGCGCAAACAGGAACGCCGAGCGCGCCATCCGCGGTCGGCGATCCCTCAGGGCAAAAAACAACGCAAACAGCGCAAACCCGGTCGCCGCATGTCCGCCCGGCCAGCAACGGCCAGGCTTGTCGGTCGGCGGCCTGGGGCTCAGCAGTTCGCTGTACGTCTCCTGGCCGCCAAACTCCTTGACGCTCCACGGGCATTGCACCCCGGTCACCGTCTTCAGCGGTGAAACGAACGAGGTGGCCAGTGCCAGCGACAGCACCAGGCAGCCCAGTTCCCGGCGATAGGGTTTGAGTCGCTCAAAGACAAAGGCCCCGGCAAACCCGGCGATTGCCAGCACCGAAAACACGATCACCATCTGCTTGGCGCGATCGTGAAGAATGTCCTCCAGAAAAAAACTGTGCCGGCCCACGAAGCCGCCTTCGGACGCGTCGTAAAACAGCCTGGCGATGTCCATGTCCAGCGACGTCAGCTCCAGCAGCAACATGGCCACCGCCAGAACGGCAGGCACACCGAGGCACAGCCAGAAGTTGAGGGGTTGGGATAACGGACGAACAGCGATTGCGTGCATGGCGAACTCAGACTCTAAAAAAAGCCCCGGTCAGACCTGGCCGGGGCATTTTGGTTAGCGTGTACTCACTTGGGGAACCTCGTCCTTGGGCACCCTCCAGCTCAGCAACTGTTGCTTGTAGCCATAACTGGCGCCCTGGTAGTAGGTGATGGCCCGCTGGATCAACGGGTCATCGCTGCCAACGCGGATTTCGTGGCTGTCGCCCAGGGCCTGGTCATGCCGACGCAAGCCTTGGCGCGGGCTGAGAATCGCCAGGTCCTTGCCGTCGAACAACCCCAGGTACTGGTAATTGCCGACCACTACCCGTGGCGGCAGCGGGTTGTCTTGCAGCAGGTTGCGGCCAAAGAACGTCGACTCGTAGCTCAGGTTCAGCAAGCCCAGCAGGGTCGGGGCGAGGTCGATCTGGCTGGCCAGCTTCGCGTTCTCGCCGGCTTCTACCAGCTTGGGTGCGTAGATGAACAGCGGGATCTGGTAGTTGACCATCGGCAGGTCTTCCTTGCCGGCGCTGCCCGCCGTGTGGTCGGCGACGAAAATAAAGATCGTGTTGTCGAACCAGGGTTTCTGGCGCGCCGCCTCCAGGAACTGGCCGATGGCATGGTCGGTGTACTTCACCGCGCCGTCGCGACCGTCACCGGATTTGATATCAATGCGGCCAGCCGGGTAGGTATACGGACGGTGGTTGGAGGTGGTCATCAGTTGCAGCAGGAATGGTTGCTGCTTGGCGTAGTCGGCGTCCGCCAGTTTCAGCGTCTGTTTATAGAGGTCTTCGTCGGCCATGCCCCAGGCGTTTTTAAAGCTGATTTCGGATTCGGGCACGCTGCTCTGGTCGACCACGCGGTAACCGTTGCCGCTGAAAAACGCGTTCATGTTGTCGAAGTAGCCCCGGCCGCCGTAGACAAACACGCTGTCGTAGCCGATGGCGTTGAGCTGCTGGCCGAGGCTGCCGAAACCGCTTTCCCGGCCGATACGCTTGACGATGGAACGCCCGGGCGTCGGCGGGATGGCCAGGGTGATGGCTTCCAGGCCGCGGTCGGTGCGAGTGCCGGTGGCGTAGAAGTTATTGAAGTACAGGCTCTGTTTGCGCAGCGCATCGAGGTTGGGCGTGAGGTTATTCGGGTCGCCGTTGCTGCCCATGTACTTGGCACTGAAGCTTTCGATGGTCACCAGCACGATGTTGGGTTTGCGCAGCGTGCCCGGGTTGGTAATGGCGCGACGGATATCCAGCGGATCCGTGCCGATAAACCGTGCGTTGGGCTCGCTGAGTTCGGCGCGCAACTGCTTGGCGACTACATCCGCCGGCAGGCTCTTGTAGAACTGGGTGTAGTCCAGTTCGTTGTTACGGAAGGCGGCGAAGAACTGATAGGGGCCGTTGCTGGCCAATTCGTTGTTGTAGGCGTTACCGCCCTGGCTGCGCGGGCTGTCCTGGTTGATCAGTTGCAGGCTCAGGCCGGCCACCAGCAACAGGCCAAGGGCACTGAGCAGACGCTTGCGCATCGCAGGCAACGGCGCGTCCATGGCCGCGTTGAACGGTTTACGCAAGACCACGCTCAAGACGATCGCCATCACGGCCAGCAGGCTCAGCAGCTTGCCGATCGGGTACGACTCCAGCAGGTTGTTCAGCACTTCCTTGGAGTAGACCAGGTAATCCACGGCAATAAAGTTGAAGCGCACGCCGAACTCGTCCCAGAACAGCCATTCGGCCACGCTGGTGAAAAGCATGGCGAACAGGCTGACGGTGAGTACCGCCTGCAGGAACCAGCGATGGCCGCGACGGCGCCACAAGGCCGGTGGGCACAGCAGCAAATACAGGCCCAGGGGCAGGGCGGCATAGGCGAGGAAGCCGAGGTCATAGAGCAGGCCCACGCCGAATACCGGCAGCAGGTTACCGCTCACTTCATCCAGATGGGTTACCAGCAGCACGCTGCGGGTCAGTAGAAAAACCACCAGCCAGGCACCGGTTACCAACAGCAAATAGCGCATTGGCGCTGTTTTGGGAAAACCCATGTCAATGTTCCTTATTTTCGATGGGCGCGATCTTCGCGCTGACACTGTAGTCAGGTTGTGAACCTATAGTGAAAAACTCGTTAAGTCTCGCAATCGGTTGAAAACAGTAATCGGCGCGGCCTTCAGGCCTAGCCGTGAGCCATACTTGGCCTTAAGCTGCGCGAGCCAACACGGCCGTTACCGCGTACGGAGACACTGCCCATGCGAATTTTATTGGTTGAAGACAACCGCGATATTCTGGCCAACCTGGCCGATTACCTGGGGCTGAAGGGCTACACCGTAGACTGTGCGCAGGACGGTTTGTCGGGCCTGCACCTGGCTGCCACCGAACATTACGACCTGATCGTGCTCGACATCATGCTGCCTGGCATTGATGGCTACACCCTGTGCAAACGCCTGCGTGAAGACGCGCGCCGCGACACGCCGGTGATCATGCTCACTGCGCGCGACCAACTGGATGACCGGCTGCAGGGCTTCAAGTCCGGCGCCGATGACTACCTGCTCAAGCCGTTTGCGCTGTCGGAGCTGGCCGCGCGTATCGAAGCGGTGCTGCGTCGTGCCCAGGGCGGCGGGCGCCGTGCCTTGCAAGTGGGTGACCTGAACTACGACCTCGACACCCTGGAAGTCACCCGCGAAGGGCGCCTGCTCAAGCTCAACCCGGTCGGCCTGAAGCTGTTGGCGGTGCTGATGCAGAAAAGCCCGCATGTATTGCGCCGTGAGATTCTTGAAGAAGCCCTGTGGGGCGATGACTGCCCGGACAGCGACAGCCTGCGCAGCCATGTCCATCAACTGCGTCAGGTGATTGATAAACCCTTCGCCAAGCCGTTGCTGCAAACGGTGCACGGTGTGGGTTATCGCCTGGCCGAGGGTCGTGATGGAGTTTAAGCAAAGCCTTGCCCAGCGGATCATCATCGCCTTCGCCTTGATGAGCGCGCTGGTGGCGGGGGCCTTCGCCATGGGCATCGTCGCAACGGTGCACCTGGTGGAAGAAAAACTCATTTCGGCAGGCCTGGGCGGTGACTTGCAACGCCTGTTGCTGATGGACAGCGTCGAGGACTGGAGCCATCGCCCCGAGCCCGACCAGTTGTTCTACTTCAGCGGCGGCCCTGGCGATTTTGAACTGCCCAAGGACTTGCGCCACCTCGACGCCGGTTTTCACGAGGTGTTCCGCGAACAGCTTTCCTACCACGCAATGGTCGAAATCGTTGACGGTCGCCGTTATGTCCTGCTGCAAGACCAGAGCGATTTCGAAGAACGCGAGCGCGTGCTGTTTGCTGTCGTGCTGGTGGGGTTTGTACTCAGCCTGGCGCTGGCGGTATTTCTCGGTTGGGTACTGGCGCGCAAGGTAATGGCGCCGGTGGTACGCCTGGCCCGCCAGGTGCGGCACCGCGACCAGTTACTTGGCCTGGCACCACCGCTGGCGCCGGATTACGCCGCGGATGAAGTCGGCGAATTGGCCGTGGCCTTCGACGCCACCCTGGGCCGTTTGCGCCAGGCATTGTCCCGGGAGCAACTGTTTACCAGTGACGTGAGCCACGAATTGCGCACCCCGCTGATGGTGCTCGCCAGTTCCTGCGAGCTGTTGCTGGAGAACCCCGCGATTGACCAGCGCGGCCGCATGCAGGTCGAGCGCATTGCGCGGGCCTGTGAAGAAATGCGCGAACTGGTGCAGACCTTCCTGATGCTGGCCCGTGCCCAGCGCGAGGAGGCCGGCATGTCGCCCCAGGCCAACCTGGCCCAGGTGGCCGAGGACTTGCTGGGGATCTGGCGTGAGCCGATCGAGCGCAAAGGCCTTGAGCTGATCTATCAACCGGGCAATCCACTGGATACCCGCTACAACGCGACCTTCCTGCACGCGGTCATGGGCAACCTGTTGCGTAATGCCCTGCACTACACCGAGCATGGCTTGATCCGCCTTACTCTGGAACCGAGCGGTTTTGTGGTGGAAGACACTGGCGTGGGCATTCCCGAGGACAAGCGCGAAGCGATGTTCGAACCGTTTGTGCGTGGCAGTGAAAAGCGCGGTGAAGGCCTTGGCCTGGGTTTGTCCTTGGTTCAGCGCATCTGCGAGAACCAGGGTTGGAGCGTCAGCCTCAGCACCATGGAGCCCAACGGCTGCCGCTTTCACGTCGAATTGAGTCAGGTCAAAGCCTGATGCCTGCCCTGCCGCTAAGCTGCGGCAGACTTCCTGATTTTCGCCGAAGATGGCATCATGCCACGACTTGTGTCTGCAAAGTTTTGTAATGTATACGATTCGACAGGACAAGTTTTTCACAACGTGTTGACCTGTTGATCACAGGATTCTTTTTAAGGTTGTAGGCATCAGTAACTGGAGACCCGGTGATGCCTACCCCGATCAAGCTCGAATTTTCCGAAAAGTACGACGATCAGCACGCGCAGAATTATTTACTCAAACATCAGGACAATCTGGCTCGCCGGTTGTCCCACAAACGCGACGAGCAATTGGCCCGTGGTGCGCTGGCCATGGCCGGTGAGCCTGGCCTGGTGCTGGATTTGCCATGTGGTGCCGGGCGTTTCTGGCCGTTGCTGGCAGAAAAGCCCAACCGCGTGATCATCGGCGCCGACAACTCCGCGTCGATGTTGAAGATTGCCACCGTCGCCCAGCCGGCGGATGTGGTGAAACGGGTACGCCCCTTGCAAACGTCTGCCTTTGATATCGATTTGCCAGATAATGCGGTCGACAGTATTTTCTGCATGCGCTTGATGCACCACATTGGTGACCCCGAGCACAGGCTGGCAATACTGCGCGAATTTCAGCGTGTTACCCGTGACAGCGTGATTATCTCGCTGTGGGTGGACGGCAACTTCAAGGCGTGGAAACGCAAGCGTGCCGAAGTGCGGCGTCGCAACAAGGGTGAGCAGGAAGGTTACCAAAATCGGTTTGTGTTACCGGCTGCTACTGTTGAGGCAGAGTTTGAGCAGGCCGGTTTCCGTGTTCAGGAATCTCTGGACTTCATACCGCTCTACGCCATGTGGCGAGTGTATGTATTGCGCAAGAGGTAACAGGATGGCTGTCGAGTGTTTACCAGGTAGTGAAGTAGCTCCCGAGGAGCGATTTGATTATTTCTGGCGCCAGCAGGGCGAGTGGGTCGAAGAGCCCAATCGTCGTCGCGGCGGTGAAAGTGGTGTGCAACGGGTGACGGGCACCAATGGGCGTTTGCTCTACAGCAAGCGCCAGACCGGTCATATCTACCGTAGTTGGCTCCATCCGTTTGGGCGCCCCACTGTGTTGCGTGAGCGTGACGCCCTGAAGGGCCTGCGCTTGCTGGATGTACGCGTGCCGGAGTTGGTGTTCTGCGAGGCCCGTCGCGATCCTGAGCACCAATGGAAGGCGTTGTTGGTGACGGCGTCGCTGGACGGTTTCGACGAGATTGAAAACTGGTACGCCGCCGGTGGTCGTGAGCAGTATGGCGAGTTGGTGCATGAGCGTTTGCTCAAGGAACTCGCGGGTACGTTGGCGCGGATGCACAAGGGGCGTTGGCAGCATGGTTGCCTGTATATCAAGCATATCTTTGTGCGGGTGACGGGTGAGGGGGACGCGGCGAAGGTTGAGGTGGCGTTGCTGGATTTCGAGAAGTGCCGGCAGCGCTTGACCGCTTTGCGGGCGGCCCGGCATGACATGTTGCAGTTGCGCCGCCATTCGTCGTGGAATGCTACGGACTGGCAAAAACTGAGCTACTTTTACGAGACGGCGTTTGGCAGCGCTATCAAGGGTTTAACGTAATGAAGCTAGAAATTGCACGAGGTTTGTTTCTGTTGGGGGCTTTGGGCATAGCTGCCCTGGCCCTGGCTGCCTGGGAGCAGCCCCGGACACAAGTTCTCAGTGCGGTGCAGGGTGTCGGGCAGCAATGCCCGATGCCGCGGATCGCCAAGGTCGGTGTCGCGGCCAAGCCTGATCATGAGTTGTTGTTGTTCATGTTCGGGATGTCCCAAGGGATGAGGCCACAGAGTTGAAGAGATTGAAGCCCAAATAAAAGGCCTCGCTAGTTCGAGGCCTTTTATTTGGGCTTGGGTTTTGGGTTGGTTGGTTGATTGATCGAGTACATATCCGTTGCTGCGGTAACGGCGGCTTATGGTTCCGCTCTTACAGCGGGT
>NZ_JBSVWQ010000106.1:0-20899 GCF_054071215.1 Pseudomonas sp. SDO5522_S412
TTTGCTTACTTTGGGGCTTTTCCAAAGTGAGCCGCTGTAAGAGCGGAACCATAAGTGGCCGTTACCGCAGCAACGGATATGTACACAGTCAGCTACCAAAAGCATCCCGCAAAAACCCCGGCGCGATATACCGCTGATAGTGCGCCTCGGACAAAATAAAAAACTCCCGGTCAATGGCATCCCGCAACTCAGGCAACCCCCACTCCCGAAACTCCGGCATCAACACCATCCCATAAGCCTCAAGATTGCTGATCACCCGAGCTCCCCGGGCAATCAACTGATACGCCCAGCAGTACTCCGACTGATGCGGCACAAACCGAATCTTGCGCTGCTCCAGCTGCCCCCGCAGCATTTTAGGGTCAAACACCTCAAGCTTCCCGGCCATCACCTGCACCAACAACTGCTCCAGCCGCAGCCAAACCGCACGTTTTTCTTCCTCGTTATACCCGTTCCACTGAATCACCTCATGGTGAAACCGCTTGCACCCCCGGCACACAAGATCGCCGTAAACCGTGGAGCACAGGCCTACGCAGGGGGTCTTGATGGTTTGGTTAGACATGGTCGACAACGCACAAATCAGCGAAACAGTTGCACATGTTAGCCCTTTGTCTAAGGTTGATCACCCTGCAAACTTGGCGCGGCAACTTACGTTTAGAATTTTTTTGCCGTAGAATCATCCGGCCTTGTAAGGCGCCAATAATCCGTTGGAAGCTGTTTTCAAAGCGTCACGAGCACAGTCGTTCCTAAAGAACGGTGTTGGCGATGGTTATTTACCCGGTAAATAGCCAGCGCCAACCCTCATCAGCTCCGTTCTGCAGGCGTAAAACTTTGAAAGCAGCTTCTGTGAGGATTGCCGGCAGCGCTGGCTCTACGGCCCAAAAAGCCCCTGAGCGCATGCGTGCCGTGCATTTCTGGATGAGCGTCCCGTGGGACCACTGATGAGGGTAATAACTGTGCTTGAAGCCTACCGCAAACATATCGAAGAGCGTGCAGCCCTGGGTATCGTTCCCCAGCCGCTTAACGCCGAACAAACCGCAGGCCTGGTCGAGCTGCTGAAAAATCCCCCGGCTGGCGAAGAAGAATTCCTCGTTGACCTGATCACCAACCGCATTCCACCAGGCGTTGACGAAGCTGCCTACGTCAAGGCCGGTTTCCTGTCTGCCCTGGCCAAGGGCGAAGCCACTTCTCCCCTGATCGACAAGAAACGCGCTGTTGAACTGCTCGGCACCATGCAAGGCGGCTACAACATCGTGACCCTGGTCGAGCTGCTGGACGACGCCACCCTGGCCCCCGTCGCTGCCGCCCAACTCAAGCACACCCTGCTGATGTTCGATGCTTTCCACGACGTCGCGGAAAAAGCCAGGAACGGCAACGAACACGCCAAAGCCGTGATCCAGTCCTGGGCCGACGGCGAGTGGTTCAAGAACCGCCCGACCCTGGCCGACAAGATCAGCCTGCGCGTGTTCAAGGTCACCGGCGAAACCAACACCGACGACCTGTCCCCTGCCCCGGACGCCTGGTCCCGTCCTGACATCCCGCTGCACGCCCTGGCCATGCTGAAAATGGCCCGTGAAGGCATCGTGCCGGATGAGCAAGGCAAGACCGGCCCGATGAAGCAGATCGAAGAAATGCGCGGCCAGGGCTTCCCGATCGCCTACGTCGGTGACGTGGTCGGTACCGGTTCGTCGCGTAAATCGGCCACCAACTCGGTACTGTGGTTCTTCGGCGACGACGTGCCTTACGTGCCGAACAAGCGCGCTGGCGGCTTCTGCTTCGGCAGCAAGATCGCTCCAATCTTCTACAACACCATGGAAGATGCCGGCGCACTGCCAATCGAGTTCGACGTTACCAACATGAACATGGGCGACGTGATCGACCTGTACCCCCATGCTGGCAAAGTCACCAAGCACAACAGCGATGAAGTCCTGACCACCTTCGAAATGAAGACCCCGGTCCTGTTGGATGAAGTCCGTGCCGGCGGTCGTATCCCGCTGATCATCGGCCGTGGCCTGACCGAAAAGGCACGTGCCGAACTGGGTCTGCCACCTTCGACCCTGTTCAAGCTGCCGGAAGCCCCGGCTGAAAGCGACAAGGGCTACACCCTGGCGCAGAAAATGGTCGGCAAGGCCTGCGGCGTGGCTGGCGTTCGTCCAGGCACCTACTGCGAACCGAAGATGACCACCGTCGGCTCCCAGGACACCACCGGTCCCATGACCCGTGACGAACTGAAAGACCTGGCGTGCCTGGGCTTCTCCACCGATCTGGTAATGCAGTCGTTCTGCCACACCGCGGCCTATCCAAAGCCGATCGACGTGACCACCCACCACACCCTGCCTGACTTCATCATGACCCGTGGCGGCGTATCGCTGCGTCCAGGCGACGGCATCATCCACAGCTGGCTGAACCGCATGCTGCTGCCGGACACCGTCGGTACCGGTGGTGACTCCCACACCCGTTTCCCGATGGGCATTTCGTTCCCGGCCGGTTCCGGCCTGGTAGCGTTCGCCGCCGCCACCGGCGTCATGCCGCTGGACATGCCGGAATCGATCCTGGTGCGCTTCAAAGGTGAAATGCAGCCTGGTATCACCCTGCGTGACCTGGTTCACGCCATTCCTTACTACGCGATCCAGGCTGGCCTGCTGACCGTAGAGAAGAAAGGCAAGAAGAACGCTTTCTCCGGCCGTATCCTGGAAATCGAAGGCCTGGACAACCTGAGCATCGAACAAGCCTTCGAGCTGTCCGACGCCTCGGCTGAACGTTCGGCTGCCGGTTGCACCATCAAGCTGTCGAAAGAATCCATCACCGAGTACCTGAACTCCAACATCACCCTGCTGCGCTGGATGATCGGTGAAGGCTACGGCGATGCGCGTACCCTGGAACGTCGTGCCCAAGCGATGGAAGCCTGGGTTGCCAACCCTGAGCTGATGGTTGCCGATGCTGACGCCGAATACGCTGAAATCATCGAGATCGACCTGGCCGACATCAAGGAGCCTGTGCTCTGCGCGCCAAACGATCCGGACGACGCCCGTCTGCTGTCCAGCGTTGCTGGCGAGAAGATCGACGAAGTGTTCATCGGTTCGTGCATGACCAACATCGGTCACTTCCGCGCTGCCGGTAAACTGCTGGATCAGGTCAAGGGTCAGCTGCCAACCCGTCTGTGGCTGTCGCCGCCGACCAAGATGGACGCTCACCAACTGACCGAAGAAGGCTACTACGGCATCTACGGCAAGGCTGGCGCGCGCATGGAAATGCCGGGCTGCTCGCTGTGCATGGGTAACCAGGCACGTGTAGAGCCGAACTCGACCGTTGTATCGACGTCGACCCGTAACTTCCCGAACCGTCTGGGTGACGGCGCAAACGTCTACCTGGCTTCGGCCGAGCTGGCGTCGGTGGCTTCCATCCTGGGTCGCCTGCCGACCGTCGAGGAGTACATGGAATACGCCGCGAAGATCAACACCATGGCCAGCGACGTGTATCGCTACCTGAGTTTTGACCAGATCGCCGAGTTCCGTGAAATTGCTGCAAGCGCCAACATCCCTGTGGTTCAAGCCTAAGGTTTTGTTGCTGTAAACGAACGCCGCGTATCGTCAGATGCGCGGCGTTTTTTTATGCGCCTCGATTGAGGCCCAGACCTTGTCCTGCGCCTGGGTGCACGGCGTGCCTTCCGGGTGCGCCTGGATCGTGGCGATCACCGCGCGTAACTCTGCCTTGCTCTGGTCCATTCGGGCTTGAAGCTCTCCTATCTGCGCAATCCTGCGCTCAAGCCTCAAGACGATATCGGCGCGTTTCGCCTCGCTCGGCGAATCGTCGGGCATCAGCGCCTTCAACTCCTGCAAGCTGAAACCGGCGCGCTGAGCGCCCTGGATCAATTGCAGCGTCTGCAACGTCTGCATGGGATAACGGCGATAGCCATTACCTTGTCGCTCGACCTGGATCAGCCCCTGGGCTTCGTAAAAACGAATCTTCGAGGCTGCCAAGCCGCTGCGTTCCGCCAGTTCACCAATATTCATCGCCAACCCCATTGACCTTAAAGTGACCTTTAAGCTTAGCCTGAGCGCTCCCAATGTGAGGAGTCAAGCATGTCGCCCTTTGAAGCGTTGCAATTGCCCAACGGCCAGCTCATCAGTAACCGCATCGCCAAGGCGGCGATGGAAGAGAACATGGCGGATGCGAACCAGGCGCCTTCCGAGGCCCTGATGCGCTTGTATCAAGCCTGGGCCGACGGCGAGCCCGGCCTGATCCTGACCGGCAACGTGATGATTGATCGCCGTGCCATGACCGGCCCCGGCGGCGTGGTGCTGGAAGACGAACGTCACCTGGACAAGTTTCGCCAATGGGCCGCGATTGGCCGGGCCAAGGGCGCGCAGTTCTGGGTACAGCTCAACCACCCGGGTCGTCAGACCATGGCCAACCTCGGCCAGCAGGCCCTGGCACCTTCGGCGGTGGCCCTCGATCTCGGCGGCTTTTCGAAGATGTTCGCCCAACCCAAGGCCATGACCGAGGACGATATCCAGGACGTCATCTCGCGCTTCGCCACCAGCGCGCGTCTCGCCGAAAAAGCCGGTTTCAGCGGTGCGCAGATCCATGCGGCCCACGGCTACCTACTCAGCCAGTTTCTCTCGCCCTTGAGCAACCAGCGCACAGACCGCTGGGGCGGCAGCGTTGAAAACCGCGCTCGGCTGTTGCTGGAGGTGATCAAAGCCGTGCGCGCCGCCGTGAGCGCGGATTTCTGCGTGGCGGTGAAACTCAATTCCGCCGACTTCCAGCGCGGTGGCTTCGACGCCGCCGACGCCCATGCCGTGGTCGAGCTGCTCAACCCGCTGGCCATCGACCTGCTGGAACTGTCCGGCGGCAGCTACGAAGCCCCGGCCATGCAAGGCGAGGCTCGCGACGGACGCACCCTGGCCCGCGAAGCCTATTTCATCGAGATGGCCAGCGACTTGGCGAAAGTCGCCAACATGCCGGTGATGGTCACCGGCGGCATCCGGCGCTTGCCGATCGTGCAGCAAGTCCTGGACAGCGGCATCGCCATGGCCGGGATCGCCACCGCGCTGACCCTGGAGCCGCACCTGATCAAGCAATGGCGGGCCGGCCGCGATCTCAACCCGCAATTGCCGCCGATCCGCTGGAAGCGCAAACCCCTGGCCAGCCTGGCGAGCATGGCAGTGGTGCGCTATCAGCTTCGCCGCCTGAGCCGTGGCCGCCAGCCGAAACCCGGGGTGACGCCGCTGCTGGCGTTGATAAAAGACCAACTGTTTATCGCCCGCCGCACTCGGCAATATCGCGCTGCGATGACCAATTCTTCACATTGAGCGGGGAGCATTCAGCGCCATGGAACTGTCCTTAACTGATCAGCAGCTTTTTACCCTCACTGACGATTGGAGTTCTTCATGGCGAAAATCACCCTGGCCCAGCAATTGGCGACCACCCTTGAACAGGCGGGCATCAAGCGCATCTGGGGCCTGACCGGCGACAGCCTCAACGGCCTGACCGACTCCCTGCGCACCATGGACAGCATCGAGTGGATGCATGTGCGCCACGAAGAAGTGGCCGCGTTTGCCGCCGGTGCCGAAGCCGCCGCCACCGGCGAGCTGACCGTATGCGCCGGCAGCTGCGGCCCCGGCAACCTGCACTTGATCAATGGCCTGTTCGATTGCCATCGCAACCACGTGCCGGTGCTGGCCATTGCCGCACAGATCCCCTCCTCCGAGATCGGCCTGAACTACTTCCAGGAAACCCATCCCCAGGAACTGTTCAAGGAGTGCAGCCACTTTATCGAGCTGGTGACCAACCCCGAGCAGATGCCTCACGTGCTGCACCGTGCCATGCGCTCGGCGATCCTCAACCGCGGCGTAGCGGTGGTGGTGATTCCGGGGGATGTGTCACTGTTGGAAGTAGAAGATAAATTCAAACCGTGGCCGGCCCTGCTGGCACCGCGCACGTTGCCGGCGGAACAGGACCTGCAACGCCTCACCGACATCCTCGAACACAGCGGCAAAGTCACCCTGCTGTGCGGCAGCGGCTGCGCCGGCGCCCACGATGAGGTGGTGGCCCTGGCCGACGCCCTCGGCGCGCCCGTGGTGCATGCCCTGCGAGGCAAGGAACATGTGGAGTGGGACAACCCGTTCGACGTCGGCATGACCGGCCTGATCGGCTTCAGCTCCGGCTACCACGCCATGCTCAACTGCGACACGCTGATCATGCTCGGCACCGACTTCCCGTATCGCCAGTTCTACCCGACCGACGCGAAGATCATCCAGGTCGACCGCAACCCGCAGGCACTGGGCCGACGTGCCACGCTGGACCTGGGCATTGCAGCTGACGTCAGCGAGACCATCCAGGCGCTGCTGCCGCGCCTGACCCGCAAGACGGACCGCAGCTTCCTCGAAACCTCGCTCAAGCATTATGAAAAAGCCCGCCAAGGGCTGGATGACCTGGCGGAACCGTCAAAGGCCGGCCGGCCAATTCACCCGCAATACGTTGCGCGCCTGCTCAGCGAACTGGCGGACGACGACGCAATCTTCACCGCCGACGTTGGCTCGCCGACAGTCTGGGCGGCGCGTTACTTGAAAATGAACGGCAAGCGCCGGTTGATCGGCTCGTTCAACCATGGCTCGATGGCCAACGCCATGCCCCAGGCCATCGGTGCGCAAGCCGCGTTTCCCGGGCGCCAGGTGATTTCGATGTCCGGTGACGGTGGGTTCACCATGCTGATGGGTGACTTCATCAGCCTGGCGCAGCTGAACCTGCCGGTGAAGCTGGTGGTGTTCAACAACTCTTCTTTGGGCTTCGTCGCCATGGAGATGAAAGCGGCGGGCTACCTGGATACCGGCACCGAGCTGAAAAACCCGGACTTTGCCGCCATGTCCAACGCCATGGGCATCCTCGGTATTCGCGTAGAGCAGTCCGAAGACCTGGAACCAGCCCTGCGCCGCGCACTGGCCCACGACGGCCCGGTGCTGGTGGACGTGGTCACCGCCACCCAGGAACTGGTGATGCCGCCGAGCATCAAGCTGGAGCAGGCCAAGGGCTTCAGCCTGTACATGCTCAAGGCGGTGATGAGCGGACGCGGTGATGAGGTGATCGAGTTGGCGAAAACCAACTGGCTGCGTTAATCGCGCCGTAGTCGCCGACCACGCGGCCGACCGCAGACAAAAAAGACCCCGCTTAAATAGCGGGGTCTTTTTTCGCACGGCTGATCAGCCGTGCTGTTTTTCCACCCACTTGCCATAGGCGTCGATAAACGCCTGCAAAAACGGCTTGGTCTTTTCCGAGACCTTGCCCGACTCATCGAACACGCTGCCCGCACCGCCCAGATAGGCTTCCGGCTGCTGCATGCACGGCACATCGAGAAACACCAGCGACTGGCGCAAATGGTGATTGGCCCCAAAACCGCCGATGGCTCCGGGAGACACACTGATCACCGCACCCGGCTTGCCGCTGAAGACACTCTGGCCATAAGGGCGCGAACCGACGTCAATCGCATTCTTCAATACACCCGGCACGGAGCGGTTGTATTCGGGGGTCACAAACAGCACCGCGTCGGATGAACGCACGTGTTGACGGAAAGTACTGTAGGCTGCCGGCGGTGCAGCACCGTCGATGTCCTCGTTGTAGAGCGGCAAATCGCCAATTTCGACAATGTTCAACTTGAGGTTGGCGGGCGCCAACTCGGCCAGTGCCAGGGCGACCTTGCGGTTGATCGACTCTTTTCTCAAGCTGCCGACCAGTACGGCAATCGTGTAGACCTTGCTCATTGGGGTTTCCCGGTTTCTGACTTAAGGAGCTTGTAGTTATAGAGCCTGCGCGACGCTATCACCAGCGCGTTTTTGCAATCCCCAGGGACGTTTACACCGCAGATGGATTTGTAAGTAATGTCTGAAAAAGTCAACGAATAGTATTTTTTTTCAATAGGTAAACTACCCCGCTCTCCTACGGTCTACAGAACCGCAAATCGAGTGTTTATCTCCAGAGGTTCTAAACAGATGGCAGCAGTACTTGTCGGACAGTTCCATGCCAGAGACGCGGAAGGTCGCGTTTATTCGGTGCATGAGTTCCAGGAATCCAACCCGCCCCTCGACGGCCTGGCTGGCTCGGCGCCCACCACCACCTACAAGCTGGCCATTGGCGACCGCGTAGAAAAACTGGATGGCGATGAGTTCAGGCTGATTCAGTCGGGCACTATCATCACCCGCGAATCCGCCACGATCCACGCTTCATAAGACGTTATTCCCCATAGGCGATATCAACATTATCGCCGACGCCTCCCAGTGTCCGGTCCTTGCCGAACGAGAACAGATCAAAGTTGGTTTTGGCCTGGCTGGGAGGATAGTGGTACTGATAGGCCACGCCCCAAGGGTCCGTCAGCATGTCCTGATCCTTGAGATAGGGGCCCCGCCACTTCCCTTCTCCCGCTGGCTGAACCGTCAACACCGCCAGCCCCTCGTCGTCGGTAGGATAACGCCCTACATCCTGATGAAACTGCTCGACTGCCTTGCCCAGCTCTTTCAACTGGACCTTGGCCGTGGCGATTTCCGACTGAGTCACGTCGCCGAAGATCCGCGGCCCCACCGCAACCGCCAACACGCCGACCACCAGCACCACCACCAGCAGGTCCCACAACGAAAACCCGCGCGTGTCTGTTTTACCGAGCATCGATAAGGCTCCCCCGTGGATCCTCTGGTTGATACGCCCTTTGTATGACCTGCTGGTTGCAGGCGCCAAGGGACTTGATCGTGCAAGTCTAGTTGGGGCGCTGCCGTGGCGGGTCTTTTTTCCACGCCCGGGCCTGAGCCATTGAATCCACGTCGCGCTGAACATAGACTCCGGCCATGCGTTTACGTCATATCGAAGTCATTCAAGCGATTTTACAGACCGGACACCTCGGCACCGCCGCCGAATGGTTGCAACTGCCCGTGGCCGATGTGGACGCAACCCTCAAGGATGCCGAGCTGCAATTGGGTTTCATGCTGTTTGCCAGTGTGCGCGGACGCTTGCAGGCCACCCGGGAAACCCTTGAGCTGCAGGCCGAAATCGCCCACCTCTATGCAGCCCTTGAGCCGGTGCAACGCCTGGCCAGCAGCCTTAAGCACCATCATGCCCCGCCCTTGCGCGCACTGTGCACCCCGCCGCTGGCCAATCAACTGCTGCCCCAGGCGATCGCCGTGCTGCGCCGACGTTTCCAAGACACGCCGTGCAACCTCTCCAGCCATTCCACCCGGGATATCGTCAAAAGCCTGCTGCTGCACGAAGCCGACCTCGGCCTGAGCCTGCACGACCCGGACCATCCGCAAATCCACAGCCAACCACTGGCCCACGGCAAGCTGCAATTGCTCGCGCCCCATGGCTGGCTGAAGCCTCGGCAGAAGTACATTGCGCTACAGGAACTGGCCGGGCAGTCGATGATCGGCCTTGAAGGCCAGGACCCGCTGAGTCGCCTGCTGGACAGCAAACTGCAAGCCCTGCGCCCGCTGCCGGTGGTGCAAACGCGGGTGCAGACGTACCAGATGATGCGCAGCATGGTAGAAGCCGGGGAAGGCCTGGCGATTGTCGACCCGTTCACCGCCAGCGGCGCACGGGAAGCCGGGCTGGATGCGTGCCCGTTGTCACCGCCGATTGTGGTGACCTTGTATGCGTTGACCCTGAAGGGTAGCGAGCCATCGCCCGCCTTGAATGCGCTGCTGGAGATCGTCACCGAGAAGGCTGAAAACCTGCTGACAAGCACATTGCCGTGAATGTGGGAGCTGTCGGGCCTTGGCGAGGCTGCGAAGGCGGCGGCACAGTCGATAAAGAGGTTGCCTGATCTACCGCTATCGCGGCCTCGCTGGGGCTCGACGGCTCCCACAGGGGGGCGGGGGAAGTCTGGGAGCTGTGTGTTCGGTCGCAAGTACTTGGGTTGCGCAAATCGAATGTGGGAGCTGTCGAGCTTCAGCGAGGCTGCGAAGACGGCGGCACTGTCGATAAAGAGGTTGCCTGATACACCGCCATCGCGGCCTCGCTGGGGCTCGACGGCTCCCACAGGGGATCGGGGGAAGTCTGGGAGCTGTGTGTTCGGTCGCAAGTACTTGAGTTGCGCAAATCGAATGTGGGAGCTGTCGAGCTTCAGCGAGGCTGCGAAGGCGGCGGCACTGTCGATAAAGAGGTTGCCTGACACACCGCCATCGCGGCCTCGCTGGGGCTCGACGGCTCCTACAGTTGATCGGTGCAGCTCAGACTGCTTCCAATTCTGTCTTGAACAACCGATACCAGAAAATCGCCACTTCGCGCGTCTGCGGATCAATCCCGCGATAGCGCAGGTGGTCGATCCCGCCCATCACATACCCGCAGCGCTCATACAGCCGGCAGGCACCGAGGTTGTTGTTCTGGGTCTCCAGCATCATCCCCGGCAGGTTCTTCTTGCGGCTCCAGAACTGCGCCACGTCCAGCAACGCCTTGGCCACCCCGTGGCGCCGCGCGGGCAAGACCACCGCCAGCTCATCCACGTGGGCAAAGCCGTTCCAGTTGGTGCTGACCACGATATGCCCCACGGGCCGGTCATCGAGGTAGGCCATGAACACCGCACTGTCGGCCGCGTCACGGAAGCTGGCGAACTCCTCTGGGTCGATGCCGTAGCATTTGCGGTACGGCACGATACGCTCCACCGCCCACTGGTCGACGCGCTTGCCCATTTCCGGCTTGCCGTAGGCGTTGACTTCAAAGCTGAAGTCGTTCCCCCACACGTAGGCGTCAAATCCTTCGTCAGCCACCCGAACACTGAGGCCCGGGTACTTCGGGTTCATTACAGCTTGCATAAACATCCTTAACCCTTGATGCAGTCGACGGTGTAACAACGACCACTGCCGTCATCTTCGTGTTGCAATCCATGAACATCGGCAACAAAGCCGGGGAAACTGCTATCGAACGTCCTGGCAAACGCCAGGTAATCAATGATCGAGCGAGTCGATTCGGTAAAGCGCTCACCCGGCATGATCAACGGAATGCCCGGCGGGTAAGGCACCAGCATGACCGCTGCGACCCGACCTGGCAAAGCGTCGATGGACACCGCCTCGACTTCGCCCTTGACCAACAGGTCGTAGGCGTCGGCCGGTTTCATCGCGATTTCCGGCAGTACCGTGTACATCCGCTTCAGGTGCTTGGCCGTGGCATTGCTGCGGTAACAGCTGTGCAACTGGTCGCACAGATCCTTCAAACCCAATCCCTGATACCGCGCCGGGCCCTGCTGAAACACCGATGGCAAACACACAGCAAGGCTCACGTTGGCGTCATAACTGCGCTTGAATTCCAGCAGTTCGGTGAGCAGGGTACTCCACTTGCCTTTGGTGATGCCCATGGAAAACAGCACGAGGAACGAATACAGCCCGGTCTTTTCCACCACCAGCCCACGTTCCCAGAGGAATTTACTGACCACCGCAGCGGGAATTCCGCACTCGCTCAAAGCCCCGCCGGCATTCAGGCCAGGCATCACCAGGGTGACTTTTATCGGGTCCAGCAGCACGTAGTCTTCGGCGATATCGCCAAAGCCATGCCAGTCGGCCTGGGGTTGCAGCAGCCAGTCTGCGGTCACCACCCGGTCAATGCCCGCCACCAGCGGCGGCTGCCAGATGGAAAACCACCAGTCTTCAGCGGCGATGTGCTGGCGCAGGTTGGCCAGGGCACGTCGGAAGCTCAGGGCTTCGTCAAACATCTCCTGCAGCAAGGAACGCCCCGCCGGCCCTTCCATCATTGCGGACGCCACATCCAGGGAGGCGATGATGCTGTACTGCGGCGAGGTGGAAATATGCATCATGAACGCTTCGTTGAAGCGGTCGCGGTCCAGCTTGCGCACGCCGCCATCCTGCACATGGATCATCGACGCCTGGCTGAACGCCGCCAGCAGCTTGTGGGTGGAGTGCGTGGTGAACACCAGCGGGCTGTCGGCCGTGCGCGAGGTGCCCATGCCGTAGCGCCCGGCAAAGAACTCATGAAACGCCGCGTAGGCGTACCACGCTTCGTCGAAGTGCAGCACCTCGACGCTGTTGCCCAGTTGCTGCTTGATCAGTTCGGCGTTGTAGCACAGGCCGTCGTAGGTGGAGTTGGTGACCACCGCCAGCTTGACCCTGGCCGGTCGGCCTCGGGTCAGCGGGCTGGCGTCGATCTTGGCGCGGATCGACTCGGGGCTGAACTCGCTCAGGGGAATCGGCCCGATGATCCCCAGCTCATTGCGCTCCGGGCACAGGTACAGCGGGATGGCGCCGGTCATGATGATCGAATGCAACACCGACTTGTGACAGTTGCGGTCCACCAGCACCAGGTCATCCCGGCCCACCATCGAGTGCCAGACGATCTTGTTGGCGGTGGAGGTGCCATTGATCACGAAGTAGGTGTGATCGGCACCGAAGTTGCGCGCTGCCCGCGCCTCGGCTTCGGCCAACGGGCCGGTGTGGTCCAGCAGCGAGCCGAGCTCCGGCACCGACACCGACAAGTCCGAACGCAGGGTATTTTCCCCGAAGAACTGATGAAACGCCTGCCCCACCGGGCTCTTGCGATAGGCCACGCCGCCGCCGTGACCGGGGGTGTGCCAGGAATAATTGGAATCCGCCGTGTGCTGCACCAGGGCCTTGAAGAATGGCGGCAACAGGCCATCCAGGTAGGCGCGGGCCGCACGGGCCACTTGCCGGGCAAGAAACGGCACGGTGTCTTCAAACAGATAAAGGATGCCCCGCAACTGGTTCAGCTCGCTCATGGCATCGGCTGGGGCGTTTTCCAGGGTGACCTGCTCACCGAGGGCGAAGATCGGCAGGTTTGGCGCCCGCACCCGCGCCAGGCGGATCAGCTCCACCATGTTTTGCATCAGATGGGTATTTTCCCCGGCGCCCTCGGCGGCAATCAGCATGCAGGCCAGGCCGTGATGGGTCGAAGCCACCAGGCGACCCTCGGCGTAGTCCACCGCCGAAAAGATACTGAAGCCCTCCTGCTCAAGCTCCCGGGCGATGCCCCGGACGCGGTCGCCGGCAACGGTGTCGGCCTTGATGTCGCGGTGTACGATCAGAACCGGGAACTTCAGGTCTTTGTACATGAGCGCTTGGCGTCCTGAGGGCTATGCCTTCAGGGTAGAAGCTCGGGGCCGATGTGGCGAATGAAGATGTTCAACCGGTGTTCATAAAGCGCCGTCGATGACCTCGCGCAACACCAGCGCCGCTTGCACCGCTTGCTGGCGAGTCGCCAGGTTGGTGAAGCCCATCAACAGACCTTGCTGACCACCGGGCTCGATACTCCAGCCCGACACGGCCTGTATCCCCAGCCCGGCACGTGCGGCGGCCGCAGCGACGGCCTGATCGCAGACGTCCACCCGCAGCCGCGCCAGCAGGTTGATCCCGCCGGACTGCTCATCCACCTGCAAAAGCGCCCCGCAATGACTGGCCAGTGCCTCCACCAGAAAGCCGCGCCGCGCGGTGTAGAGCTGGCGCATTTTTTTCAGGTGGCGGGTGAAATGGCCCTGGTCGAGAAAGTCCGCCGTGGTGGCTTGCAACAATTCGGCGCTGCGGTTTTGCAGCACGCCGGCGCTGGCCTCAAAGGCCGGGAGCAGCGCCCGAGGCACCACCAGATAACCCAGGCGCAGCCCCGGGAAGAGCATCTTGCTGAAACTGCCGGAGTAGATCACCCGGTCGGCCGTGTCCTGGCTCTTGAGCGCGGCCAGGGGCTGGCCCTTGTAGCGAAATTCACTGTCGTAGTCGTCTTCCACCACCCAGCCGCCGTGGGCCTGTGCCCAATCGAGCAAGCGATGGCGCCGCGCAGTACCGAGGGCGACCCCCAGCGGGCTCTGGTGGGCCGGGGTGACAATCGCCAGCCGGGCGCCGGGCGCACGCCGTATGCCCTCCTCCACATCAAGCCCGTCGTGGTCCACCGGCACCGGGACCAACTGCGCCCCCAGGTGCAGCAGCAGTTGCCGCGCATGCAGGTAGCCCGGGTCTTCGAACCAGCATGGCTGGCCGGCCATCTGCAGCGCATCACACACCAGCGCGAGGCACGCCGAGTAACCGGCACACACGAACACCTGCTCCGGCGAACACTCCACGCCCCGGTACAGCGCCAGGTATTGCGCGATCGCCACACGCAGCGAGCGGGCGCCACGCACATCGCCCATGGCCAGGCTGTTCACATCGACTCGGCGCACTTGCCGGGTGACCAGCCGCGCCCACAGCTTGCGCGGAAAGCTGTCGAGCGCCGGCAAGCCCAACTGCAACAGGCGCGGGGCCGACGCCGGCGCCACGGGTTCGGGTTCAACCGGCAACGACTTGATCGAGCGCTGCGGCAGCGCCTCGGCCACCACTGTTCCCGCCTGGCCCCGCGCCAGGAAGAACCCTTCGCTCACCAGCAACTGGTAGGCCGTCTCCACCGTGCCCCGGGCCACCTTCAGTTCCTGGGCCAGGCTGCGCACCGACGGCACCCGCTCACCGGGGCGCAGTTGGCCCTGGTCGATGGCCTGGCGAAAGCGCCGGTAGATCTCCTGGTATTTGGGCAGTGACGACATGGTTATCCGGCTCACAGTGAATCAGCCCTGAAGTCTGATCTTGTCCCAACCCGCTTGTCCATTCTTGGCCCTATTGAGCCGGCGACCCGGCCGCCACACTGACGGCATCACTTCACGAAACAAGGAGCACCCCATGCAACACCGTCTCGACTACGCCCTGGCGGCGCCCGTCGGCTACAAGGCCCTTGGCTCGGTGCACAGCTACATCCACGGCTGCGGCCTGGAGAAGGAATTGATTGACCTGGTGTACCTGCGGGTCTCGCAACTCAACGGCTGCGCCTACTGCCTGGACTCACATTCGCGCGACCTGCTCAAACAGGGCGTGAGCCTGGAAAAGCTGATGCTGCTGGCCGCCTGGCGCGAAGCGTTGCCGTTGTTCAGCCCGCGTGAACGCGCCGCGTTAGCTTGGGCCGAGTCGGTCACCCAGGTCGCACAAACCGAGGTGCCGGACGAACACTATGCCGAGGCCAAGGCCCTCTTCGATGACAAGGAAATTGCCGACCTGACCCTGGCTATCGCCCTGATGAACGCCCTGAACCGCGTCGCCATCAGCTTTCGCAAAGTCCCTGCCGCCGTAAAAGCGCACATGGAGCACGGCAACCATGAATGACTCTGTTGAGTTTGTGCACATCGAAAGCGACGCCGACTGCCTGGCCTGCTTTGCCGTCATGCAGCAACTGCGGCCAAAGCTCGAAGACCCGCACGCCTTCGTCCAGCAGATCCAGCGCCAGCGCGAAACCGGCTACCGCCTGCTGGCCGCCCGGGAAAACGGCCAGGTGCTGGGCCTGGCCGGTTATCGCCTGACGGAAAACCTGCTGTATGGGCGCTTTATCTACGTCGATGACCTGGTGGTGGACGCCTCCCTGCAACGCCGACGCCTGGGTGCGCGCCTGCTGGACGAGGTACGCCAGCACACCCGCCGCCTGGGCTATCGCTACCTGGTGCTGGACACCGGCATGCACATGGCCCTGGCCCAACGCTTCTATTTTCGCCAGGGCCTGCTGCCACTGGGGATGCACTTTTCACAGGACCTCGGCCAATGACCCGCGCCCTGCTACTGAGCTTCAGCCCCCACGGCAAGGCCGCCCAGACCTTCCGCCTGGCCCGCGCCCTGCTCCGCGAACAGGCGCCGCAAGCCGAAGTGACCGAACGCGACTACGGCGGCCGGGCCTTGCCGGCGCTGACCCGGGAATACGCCAACGCCCTGACCACGCCCGGCGGCTTGAGCGGCCCGGCAACCGAGCGCTCCGAGCAACTGATTGTCGAGCTGGAAGCCTGTGACCTGTTGATCATCTGCACCCCCGTGCACAATTTCACGGTGCCGGCGGCCCTCAAGTGCTGGATCGACCATGTGGTGCGCATCCACCGCAGTTTCACGGTGAATCCGCAGTTTGAGAAAGTCGGCTTGCTCAAGGACCGGCGCACCTTTGTACTGGTCAGCTCCGGCAGTTCGCGAAAAAACCGCGAGCCCGACTTCCTCACGCCCTACCTGCAGGCGATCCTTGGAACCGTGGGCATTCACGCGGTGGATTTCGTCTATCTGGGGGCCATGGTGCGTGGCGCAGCCGCCGTGCAGCGCAGCCTGGAACAGGCCCACACGCAGTTGGCCGAGGCATTTGACCGGCAAGCGGGCGCCCGGGCGGCAATCAGCGCTGGCGCGTAAAATTAATGGCGCTAGAATCAGCGCCATTTCTACGCCCGCCTCCCTGATACGAGCCACCCATGAGCTTTGATTTCGACACGATCCACTCCCGCCTCGGCACCGGCAGCACCAAGTGGAGTCGTTACCCGCAAGACGTTCTGCCGATGTGGATTGCCGACATGGACATCGCCGCACCACCGGCTGTGCTTCAAGCGTTGCACGAGCGACTGGGTCAGCAGATCCTCGGCTACAGCGTGGCCTGCGATGGCGTGCGCGAGGCGATCGTCGCCGATCTGTGGGCCAAGTACGCCTGGCGCGTACAGCCGGATGAGTTGCTGTTCCTGCCGGGGGTCGAGCCTGGTTTCAACATGGCGCTGCACGCATTTGTGCAGCCCGGCCAACCGGTGGTGTTGCAAACCCCCAACTATCGCCCGATCCGCCTGGCGCCCGGCCACTGGAACCTGCCGAAGATCGAAGTGCCATTTGAGCTGAGCGCCGAAGGCGAGTACCTCACGCCGTTGCCGGCAATGCGTGAAGCCCTCTCCGGCGCCGGGGCGCTGCTGTTGAGCAACCCGCACAACCCGATGGGCAAGGTCTTCCCCCGTGAGGAACTGCTGGCCGTGGCCAGCGCCTGCCTGGACCAGGGTGCGCTGATCGTCTCCGATGAAATCCACGCCGAGCTGTGCTTTGACGGCCGCCGGCATATTCCCACCGCCAGCCTCAGCCCCGAGATTGCCCAGCGCACCATCACCCTGATGTCGGCGAGCAAGGCGTATAACGTCGCCGGGCTGAAGACCTGCTTCGCGGTGATCCAGAATCCCGAGATCCGCGAGCGCTTCAACCAAGCCCGCTGCGGCATGGTCGACAGCGTCAGCCCCCTGGGCCTGGAAGCCACCCGCGCAGCCTACAGCGACTGCGGCGACTGGCTGCAAGCGCTGGTGGCCTATCTGCAAGCCAACCGCGATTACCTGCTGAACGCCGTGCAAACCCGCCTGCCTGGCGTCGTGATGCATGCCCCCCAAGGCACCTACCTGGCCTGGCTGGATTGCAGCGCCCTGGGCCTGGACGACCCGCAACAGTTCTTCCTCGACCAGGCGAAAGTCGGCCTCAGCGCCGGCCTGGAGTTCGGCGATGACAGCCAACAGTTCGTGCGCCTGAACTTCGGCTGCCCGCGGGCCATGCTGGAAGAAGGCATTGCCCGCCTGGAACGCAGCCTGCGTCACCGTTAAGGCGCAATTCACAACTTTTCGCAACGACCGCCGAACCCCTGCTGTTACTGTTTTTGCCGATTCGTCCCACCGGTAACAGCAGGAGTTCCATGGCATGACGACCCAGCCGCTCAACCGCTCGACCGACCCCAAAGCCCTTCCTCTCACACCGCCCAAGTCCGGCGCGGCGTTCCACGTGCTGCTCAAGAACAGCGCCAACAACAAGAAGGTGGAGGCCGGCGACAAAACCGCGCAAGGGCTCGCTGCCAGCAAGGAACAAGGCTATGAACTGGCCGCCAAGGACGCCGCACCGCCCACCACCCTGGGGGACTACAAGGCCATCGGCCCGGCGGACGAAGTCGGCCCCGGCCTGATCCGCTATGAAACCCAGGACGGCAAGAAAGTCATCGTCAGCGAAAAAGACAGCCCCGAGCTGTTCAAGCAAGTCAGCGCCGACTTCAAGGCACTCTCCGGCGTCAACGCCAGCGAAGCCGCCGGCTACCAGCGCCTGGGCGGCGACGCCACGGCCCCGGAAAAGCTCGGCGACTACAAATCCCTCGGTCCGCCCGACGAAACCGGCCCCGGCGTGATTCGCTACGAGACCCAGGACGGCAACAAGTTCGTCATCAGCCAGCGCGACAACCCGGAGGCCTTCCAGAAAGCCAAGGAAGCCTATGAAAGCTTCACCGGCCTGGGCAGCAGCGAAGACGCCGGCTACAAGCGCGCCAGCGACAACGAAGTGTGGCCGCCCTACGCCGGCACCACCGTCGGCCCCAAGGATGAAGTGGGCCCCGGCCTGATCCGCTTTGAAAGCAATGGCCAGAAAATGGTCGTGGCCCGCGACGACAACCCCAAGCTGTTCGACTACCTGGCAGGCTTGCACGAGGTCTACACCAACCCCGACAAAAAGGCCGCCGTAGAGTCCGCGCTCAACGACGGCTCGACCCTGGCAGACGCCAATACCAAGGCGCCGGAGCTGAACGACTACAAGGGCTTCGGCTGGATCGAAGGCCAGCAAGGCAATGTGCTGACCTATGAAACCCACGACGGCACCAAGGTCGTCGTATCGGCCGACGTCAGCCCGGAACTGTTCAAGAGCGTGGCCACCGCCCAGGACACCTGGAGCAAGATCCACTCCAGTGAAGACGCCGGCTACAAGCTGGCCGGGCCGAATGACTTCCTGAAGAACACCGAGATCACCTTCGGTTCACCCGACGAGCTGGGGGACGGCCTGATCCGCTATGAAACCAGCGAAGGCAAGGTCATCGTCTCCAAGGAGCTCAGCCCGCAGCTCTACGACGAAGTGGTGGCGAAATGGGAAGCCTGGAGCGCCGGCACCGTCGACGAGACCCGCGCCAAGTACAACCTGCCGAGCAACGATGAGCTCGACGTGCTCAACCTCGACACCGGCGTGCATGCCGACAAGGACGACGACAAATCGCCGACCCAGAGCGTCAGCGAGCTGGCCACCACCGAACTGATCGACACCTACCGCGCCGGCGTCAAGGACGGCTCGATTCCCAAGGACGACCCACGGGCCAAACTGGTCCGCGCCCTGGAAGCCCAGGCCGCCTACCAGAACGGCCATGGCATCACCGGCTACGAAGAATCCAAGCGCCCGTTCAACACCACCTGGCGCGAGTTCGATGACAAGCAGACCGAGCTCACTTCCGCCGACATGCACGACATCATCGACGGCAAGGCGGTGCAGGAGCAGATCGGCGAGTTGTTCAAGGACCCGACGGTGCAGGCCGACTACAAGACCAAGATGGACAACGCCATCAGTCACCTGCCCAACAAGGACGAGATCAAGCAGAAGCTTCTCGACCTGACCAGCAACCCCGACTATGTGCTGTACCTCAAGGACCTGCAAAAACAGGGCAAGAGCCACGAAGCCCAGCAAGACCTGAGCAACACCCTGACCTCGCTGTCGCTGTTCGACCCGGAAGCCGCCACCAAGGCCGCGCAGAATATCCAGGCCGATGGCCTCACCACCGATCTCAACGAGATTCTCTCGGACCCGAGCAAGATCTCCGACGACAACAAGGAACTGGCCACCAAGGACCTGTTCGGCCTGCTCAAGGGCGTGCTCAAGGGCAACCTGCTGGACCTGCCGCGCCGCAGCCAGGAAGTGCTGGAGAAATTCCTCAACGAAGGCCTGGAGGGCAAGGAGAAATCCTCGGCCGTGACCAAGGCCCTGGAAGAGCTCGGCGACGTCTACAAGAACAGCGGCACCATCAGCGAAGCCGACGTGAAAACCGCCCTGAGCAAACCGTATATCCCGGTGGCGGATCGCGGCATGCTCGGCGAAGTGTTCAACACCCTCAACAGCAAAGGCATCCTCGGTTCGATGGGCGCCGGCGTCAGCCTGTTCTCGGGGATTTACCAACTGGTGGGCAAAGGCGGCAAGCTCGGCGAAACCCCGGCCCAACGCATGACCATCGCCAAGGACTTCCTGAGTTTTGCCGGCGGCGCCAGCCACTTCGTCAAGCTCGGTGACAAGATCGGCGAAGCCCTGGGCAAGGGCGGCCTGGTGGACTTCCTCGGCCTGGACAAGACCCTGCCGGAAATCTGGGGCAAGGAAGGGGCGGCCGGCAAAGTCATCGACTTCAGCAAACCCACCGAAATCGACTCAAAGGTCAGCAAGGAAATCGCTGCGGCCCTGGACGCGGTTCCCGACAGCCAGTACGACGGCGTGGCCAAGCTGTTTGGCGAGGGCGACAAGGCGGTAACCGAAGCTACCGAAGGCCTCGCCACTCACCTGGATGACGGCCTCAAGGCAGCCGATGCGGCCAAGCTTGGCGCCTCCCAATCGGCGAAGATCGCCGGTTCCGTGATCAAGGTGTTGGGCCCGGCGACGGACATTGCCGGTGGTTTTGCCGACATTGTGCTCGGCGCCCTGGCGATCAAAAGCGGCGTGGACAGCAAAGACCCGTTGGCTCAGGCCGCAGGTGGCTTGCAAGTGGCGGGCGGTGCGTTCGGCGCGTCGGCCGGGGTATTGGGTGCGGCGGCGCTGTTTGGCGCAGGCACGGCGGCGGCGCTGACCGGGCCGCTGTTCCTGGTGGGCGTGGTGTTGGCGGTGGTAGGCGGAATCATCGGCTACTTCGTCGACCACAATAAAAAACAGAAGGCTACCGAGAAGGAAAACGACTGGTACCGCGACCTGGCCGGCGACGGTTTGCTGCAGGACAACTGGGCCGACAAGGTCGAATACGCCCACTACGAGATACACCACTACCACGGCCGCGACACGCCGACCGATGACAGCCTGTTCCGCTTCCAGCAATCGGAGTGGGAGCATTTCGACTCCACACCACAAAGCGGCGGCTCGTCGAGCAACCGGCTGGATGGGGATTTGCACAAGGACTACAAGGACCCGAGTGAAACGCCCAAGGCACTGCCGGATGCTTCGGATGAGAAGCCTGGGTCCCGGCCATCGGGCGGCGGGCCTCGGCTCAACTAACCCTCCAACGGCTGTATGCAAAACAAAATGTGGGAGCGGGCTTGCTCGCGAAAGCGGTGGATCAGTCATTGTAGATG
>NZ_JBSVWQ010000107.1:0-20539 GCF_054071215.1 Pseudomonas sp. SDO5522_S412
TGACTGACACACCGCCTTCGCGAGCAAGCCCGCTCCCACATTTTGATCGGTGTTCGGCTCAAGATCGTCAGATCAACCGCGCCGCCACCAACCAGTCCGCCACCGCCTGGAACGAAGCATCCGGCACCGGATCCCCCGGCACCGTCTTGCGCGCAATCGCTTCCGCCAAGCCCTTGTCCGGCGCTTGCGGTATCCCTAAATCAAACGCCTCCTGCAACATCCCCAACGCTTCCTCCGGCGAAGCGCGGCACACCACCACCGGCACCGGCGTTTCACCACGCACATAACGCACGCCTATCACCCAGCCATCGGTGGTGCCGATCATCATCGACGCCCGGCCCAACCCCAGCTTGGTGGCCAGCGCCTGCATCTCCTGGCGCTGCCGACGCCGTTCGCTCTTGATCAACGGGTCGCCGTCAATGTCCTTGCGCTCGCGCTTGGTCTCGCTGCGGGTCATTTTCATGTCGCGGCCGAACAGCCAGCGTTGCATCAACACATCCACCCCGCCCACCAGGATGAAGGCCGCGAGTACGGTAAACACCAGCGGCTTGAGCACCAGGAAAAATGTCGACTCGATACACCCCGCGCCACACCGCGACGACTCCATCAACGCCTGCAACGCATGCCGCCCCACCACGTAGAACGCCACGGCCAGCACATGCACCTTGATCAGGCCCTTGATGAATTCCACAAAGTTGCGCAGGGCAAACAGCTTCTTGAAGCCTTCCGCCGGGTTGATACGCTTGAACTCCGGCTTGATCGGCTCCACGGAAAACACAAAGCCACGCATGGTGATGATATTGGTCAGGATCACCACCCCGGTGGTCACCGCCATCACCGGCAAAGTAATGCCGATCACCAGTTGCTCGGCATGGTCCAGCACCCGTGGCCAAACCGTGGCGAAGGGTTCGATGTAGATCTGCGCAGTCAGGTCGATCAGCGCCGTGACCTGGGCCTGGGCCCGGGGCGCGAGGATGGAAATGCACAGGGTGCAGAACAGGATGACCATGCCCGAGACCAGGTCCTGGCTCTTGGCGACCTGGCCTTTCTTTCGCGCGTCCTTGAGTTTTTTATCCGTGGCCGGCTGGGACTTCTCTTCGCTGGTATCGCCCATGCGCTACTCCACGCCCGCCAGGGTTTTCAGCAGCTCCACCGTGCCGCGAAATTCCGCCAACTGGTCCAGCATCAACGGAATCAGGAAGCCGATGTAGATCACCATCAGGATCGAGAAAAACAGGTTTTTCACCGGCAACGACAGGTCGAAAATATGCAGGTTCGGCGCCATCCGCGACAGGTACGCCAGCATCAAATCAGTGACCAGCAGCGAGATGATCAGCGGCGACACCATCAGCACCCCGACGCGCATGATCTGGTCGAGAATCGACAACACCGCCAGCAACGCCGAGCTGGCAAATACCGGTGTAAACGCGGTCACCGGCCACAGCTGGTAGCTGTGGTAATAACCGTCGACCATCAGGATAAAACCGCCGGACATGAAGAACAGCGTGATCAACATCACCGTCAGCAAGGTGGACATCACACTCGACTCCCCGGTGGACAACGGGTCCACCAGTTGCGCCATGGTCGAACCGCGCTGCAGGTCGATCAACTCCCCCGCCACTTCCGCCGCCCAGAACGGAATGCCGAACAACAGGCCGATCAGGATACCGATCAGGAATTCCTTGATCAGCAACCCGGCGATAAACAGGCTGCCGTGGTTGGGCATCGAGGTCATGGCGTCGAACACCGGCATGAACATCGGGATCGAAATCGCCACGGCCACGCAGCCGCGAATCATTCCGGTGAGCCCGAGGCGGTTGAACGCCGGGGTGATCACCACCACGCCCATGGCCCGGCAGGCCGCCAGCGAGGCCGAGCTGATCACCGGGTAGGCGACTTCGAGAAACTGTGCGGTAAGGCTGGCATCCATGGGCGGTCAGCGCGTCCACAAGGGAAAATTGTCCAGCACCTGGCTGCCGAGTTCCGCCACTTGCCCGGCCAGCACCGGGCCGAGGAACACGATAGTCAACAGCACCGCCACCAGCTTCACCACCTGGGGCAGGGTCTGGTCCTGGATCTGGGTCAGCGCCTGGAACAGGCCCACGCTCAAACCCACGATGATCGCCACCCCCAGCGCAGGCGCGGAGAGCATCAGCACAGTCATCAGTGCCTGTTTCATCAATGACAGGAAAACGTCCTGGCCCATGGGTCGTGCCTCAGCCGTAACTCAGAATCAAACCGTGCATCAGGCGCGACCAGCCGCTCAATGACACGAACAGGAAGATTTTCAGCGGGATCGAAATCAGGTTCGGCGAGACCATCGACATGCCCATCGCCATCAGCACGTTGGACACCAGCAAGTCCACCACCAGGAACGGGATGTACAGCAGGAACCCGATCTCGAAGGCCCGGGTCAGCTCCGAACTGACAAACGCCGGGATCAGCACCACCAGGTCGTCATCCCGCAGGTCGGCACGGGCTTCCGGCGACCAGATGGTCTCGGTGGCCTGCACAAAAAAGCCGCGCTCGGACTCGTTGGCAAACCGTGCCAGGTGCGCCTGTAGCGGCGGGCGCAGGGCGTCGCCGAGGTCCTTGAGTTGCTCGACGTGCTCGATATTCAGGTCGCGGCCCTCTACCTGGCGGTACATGTCGCCAATCAACGGCGTGGTGACGTACACCGAGAGAATCAGCGCGATGCCGTACAGCACCAGGTTCGGCGGCGTCTGCTGCACGCCCAGGGCGTTGCGGATCAGGAACAGCACCACCGAGATTTTCATGAAGCCGGTGAGGGTCACCACCGCCAGCGGGATCAACCCGATGGTGGCAACCACCAGGATGATCTCGATCAGGTTCGGCTGATAACCGGTCATGGGGTGGCGAAACTCAGCAGGCGCACGCCCAGGCCGTCACCGATTTTCACCAGTTGGCCCTGGCCGACGCGACGGCCGTTGACCATCAGGTCGACGCCATCCACGGTCGGCGTATTCAGTTGCAGCAGGCTGCCCGCCCCCAGTTCCCGCAGTTGCGCCAGGGTCAGTTCCAGGCTGCCGACCTGGCACACCAGCTTGAGGGGCAAATCGTCCAGGGCCGCGGCGGCATCGACGTCAGTCATTGTGTTCTCCATGTCCAAAAGGGGCGTGTTCAGAGGTTCCTGCACCTGCAGCGACGAGCCGTCGCGCTGGCAGCGGGCTTGCAGGCGGCCCTCAAGGTCCAGCAGCCAGCCGCTGCCGGGTTCGAGCATCAGCACATCGCCGGGCTGCAGGCTGCGCAGCTCGCCGAGGCTCAACCATTGCCGCCCGGCCACTACCGACAGCGTGTGGCGCAGCGCCGGCAACGGGTCGGCGTCGATCTGGCCGTGCTGCTCCAGCAACTGGCCCACCAGCACTGCAGCGCTTTCACTCAAGTCCAGTTGGGCGGCCATTGGCGGGTGGTTGCCGAAGGTCAATGTCAGTGCCAGATGCACTGCATAAGGCCGCAGGTCGTCACTGGTTTCGAGCAGTTGCACGGGGTGGCCGAGCAACGGTTCGAGGCGCTCGATCAGGTCCAGCACGGCCAGTTCCAGCAGCAGCGAACGCGGTAATGCCGGCAGCACTTGCGCATCGAACTGCAACGCCAGCGGCACCAGTACGTGTTCCAGGGCGGCAGCCGAGAGTCGCAAGCGCACCGGTGACTGGCCGAGCAACAGCAACACATCCCGGGGTGTTTTCAGCGGCTGGGGATCGGCGGCCCAGGCGACGCTCAGATGCTGCCCGGCGCAGCGGCCCTGCCACGCATGGCGCCGGCGGTGCAATTGGTTATGCAGCGTGAGCAGCGCCGGGTCGTAGTGCTCAAGCCAGGGCGCCAACGGGTCGGCAAGGGCCACGATCATGTGCCGAGTCCTTGCTCTTCACGCAGCTCGCCGGCCACCCGTTCGCTGCTTTCACGCCCGTCCAGCAGGCTTTGCCAGGCATCGGACTGGCGCTGGCGGCTCAGGCGCTCCTGACGGAACAGGTCGCGCTCACGCTCCTGGGTTTGCAGGGTACTGGACACGTGGCTGACGTCGCCTTCAAGCACCTGCTCATCGTCGGCCAAGCCCCGCAGGCGATCCTGGGCGGCCTGCCAACTGGCCACCGACAGGCCTTCGGTCAGCGAGGCGTAAATCTCGCCGGCTTCATGGGCAACGGCCTCACGGTGCAGGCGCAGTTGTTCCTTGGCGTCGGTCAAGGCGCCGTGGGTTTGCGCGCAGCGTTGCTGTTGCGCCGCCAACTGGCTCGCCGCCCGCTGTTCGCGCAGCACCCGCAGGGTTTGCAGGGTGCGCAGTTGTTCAGTCTTCATCGGTTCTTTTCTCCATCGTCATACCAACAGCGCACTCACTGAGTGCATGAAGATCGAATGTGGGAGCTGTCGAGCCCCGGCGAGGCTGCGATAGCGGTGGGTCAGGCAACATTGATGTTGGCTGTGCTGACGCCATCGCAGCCTCGCTGAAGCTCGACAGCTCCCACACTGGAGCTTGCTGCGCTTTCGGGCTCATGCCAGCACCTGGCGCATGCGGATCAAGGTGTGTTCGGGGCTGCTGGGTTCGTCGGCGTTCTGGCGCAGGAAGGCTTCGATTGCCCCATGGCGGGTGATCGCTTCGTCGGCCAGGGGGTCGCTGCCGGCGGAGTACTCGCCGACGCGGATCAGCATTTCGATCTCGCCGTAGCGCGCCATCAATTCACGGATGCGCATCGCCAGGCGCTTGTGTTCGTCACCGGCGACCTGCTCCATCAAGCGGCTGCGGCTGCGCAGCACGTCCACCGCCGGGAAATAGTTGCGCTGCGCCAGTTCGGCGCTGAGGGCGATATGCCCGTCGAGGATCGAACGCGCTTCCTCCGCCACCGGATCGCTGGCGGCGTCGCCTTCGGTGAGCACGGTGTACAGCGCGGTGATGCTGCCGGCAGGGCCCGGGCCGGCGCGCTCGAGCAACTTGGGCAAGGTGGCAAAAAACGACGGCGGATAACCGCGGCGGGTCGGCGGTTCACCCACGGCCAGGCCGATTTCGCGCTGGGCGCGGGCGAACCGCGTGAGGCTGTCCATCAACAGCAGTACATTGCGGCCCTGGTCGCGGTGGTACTCGGCCAGGGTGGTGGCGACAAATGCCGCGCGCACCCGCTCGGCGGCCGGGCGGTCGGAGGTGGCGACGACAGCAACGGTGCGTGCGCGGGCCGTGGCGTCCAGTTGCACGTCCAGCAGTTCGCGCACTTCCCTGCCCCGCTCGCCGATCAAACCGATGACAATCACATCGGCCTCGCTGTTGCGGATGATGCTCGCCAACAAGGAGGATTTGCCCACACCGGGCTCGCCGAAGATGCCCATGCGCTGGCCCTGGGCGAGGGTCAGCAAGCCGTCGATGGAGCGGATGCCCAACGCCATGGAGCGCACGATCAATTGCCGGGAGAACGGGGCCGGTGGCTCGGCATGCAAGGGGTAGGTCTGCAGGTTCAGGGTTGGCGGTATACCGTCACCGTCGAGAAACTCGCCCATGGGGCTGATCACTCGCCCCAATTGCGCATCGCCCACGGCCACACCCAGGCTTTCGCCGGTGGCAGTGATTTGCGTGCGGGTCGACAGGCCTTCCATGGAACCGATGGGCGACAGGATCGCTTCGTCGCCATCAAAACCGATCACTTCGGCGCTGAGGCTGCGACCACTGACCGGGTCGCGCAGGTGGCATAGCTCACCGATGCTCGCGCCCGCCACGCTGGCCCGCAGCAACACCCCGCGAATGCTCAGCACCGTGCCCTGCATCGGACGCAAGCGGGCCTGGGACAGCCGCTCGGTCAGGCGCGGCAGCAGTTGATCGAGGTTCATGCCACGCCCTCTTCGGCAAAGGGCAACAGGCTGCGGCGCAGGCTTTGCAGTTGCGCCTCCAGCCCCAGCTCAACCGAACCCGCCGGGCTGCTCAGGCGGGCCTGGCCGGCGCCCAGTTGGGCATCGGCCTCCACGGCGATGCCGTCCTTGAGCAACTGTGGGCGCAGGGCATTCACTTCGGCGGGCGGCACCCACAACGTCAAGGCCTGGCCCTGGCGAAACGCGCTCAGGGCCTGGCGTGTACAACGCACCACGCGGTCGGTGTCATCCAGTTCGCCAAGTACTTCACGCACGATGCCCAGGGCCAGGTCCGCCAGCGACGCCTCAAGCCCGGCCAGGTAATGCTGGACCTCGGCCTGGGTTTCCAGCAGCAACTGTGCAACCTGTTCGGCACCTTCGCGGCGCGCACTTTCAAAACCCTCGGCGCGGGCGGTGTGCAGCCATTGGTCGCTGTCGGCCTTGATCTGCTCGGCGTGCGCCCTGGCGGCTTGCACAAAGGCAAAGCCATCGGTCCATAACGCCGCTTCATCGGCGCGCAAAATCCGCGCGGCCGGACGGCTGGGTAATTCACTCATGGGCAAGCTCCTCGGCGAGTAACCGGGCGGCGACGGTCTGGACGATCTCCAGGTCGCGGGGCAAGCGTCCGCTGTAGCCCTTGGGTGCGACAAACCGCAGGGGCAGCCAGCCTTGCAACTCGGCAGGCTGGGCTTGCAGCCAGGCGGCGACACAGGTGAGGCCATCGCGGTCGATGGCGTCGATCAACTCGGCGGGCTCGCGCAGCAGGTCGGCCGCGCCGCCCAACTGCCGGTGCGCGAGGGCAAGGGCAAAGGCTTCCTGGCCAAGGCCCTCGCGCAATTCATTGACCACTTCGCGGCGGATCTCCCGGCTCAGGGTCGAGCCATGCCAGATCGCACCACACAGCCTGGGCAGACGCGCAAATTGCGCCGGGCTCAGCAGCAGCACCGGCAAATCAGCGGCGGGCGGCGTGACCAGATGCGCCAGCGGCGCCAGCTGATAATGGCTGGCCAGCAGTTGCTCCAGCCGCGAGCGAAAACGCGGCTGCCCATGCAGGGCTTGCAGCACCTCGACCGGCAGGCCTTCGCCAAAACACTCGCCAAGGCTTTGCTCGCGCACAAACTGCAACGGCTGGGCGATCAGCCCCTGCCAACGCTCAACCAGGCTCATTCACCCTCCTTGAGCACATACAACGCCTGGGCCTGGCGCCGCGCCCATTGCTGGCGGGCCAACACACCACCCGCGCCGAGGGCGAGCAGCAGCAAGCCACCGAACAGCAACCGCGCCTGGTTGAGGTTGTCTTCCAACAGCCACAGGCCCATGAAACGCGCGAGTCGCGGTTGCGCCGGGTTCTGGCTGATGGACACCGCGGCCTTGATCGCGGTCACCGACACACCGTCATAGCTCAGGCCGGAAATGCCGTTGGCAACCAGGGTCTTGATCTGCGGAATCAGCGTGTTGATGTCGGTGCCCGGGTCGTAGCGCACCAGCACCGAGGCCGACGACGGCGAAATCACCCGCTTGAGCAGGTCATTGTCCGGCAGCACCACGTGCACCCGCGCCGAGACGATGCCGTCGATCTGCGACACCGAGTGGGACAGTTCTTCGCTCAAGGCATAGATCATCTGCGCCCGCTCCTGCACCGGCGACGACACCAGGCCATTGCCCTTGAACACCTCGCCCATGTTGGAAAAGCTCTGCTGCGGCAGGCCGGCGTTGTCCAGCAGGGTCATGGCCTCGGCGAAGCGCTGTTCGTCGACCACCACTTTCAACTGGCCGTTGTCCTGCACCTTGCGCGTCGCCGGGATGCCGTCGCGCAGCAGCACCGCGACCATGGCGTTGGCGTCGCGCTCGCTGAGGTTGGTGTAGAGGTCCATGTCGCAGGCCTGCAAGAGGCTGGCGAGCACGCCGATCAGCAGCAGGCGCAGGGCACGATTCGGGCTTGGCATGGCGTTATTGACCCTTGAGCAGCGTGTTGGCGGAACCGGAAATCTGCGTCGCACCGCGCACCACCATCTGGGTTTCGATGGAGTAGTCGAACATCTTGCCCAGTGAATGGACGATCTGGTCGACCTGCTGCTCGGCGACTTTCTTGCCCGGTTCTGCGGTGGGCGAGGCACCCGAGGTGCGGATATCCGCAGCGGCCACTTGCGGCGGCGCCGAGGGGTTATTGGTGAGCAAATCGGCGCGCTCGGAAAAGGTCCGGGAGCGGTCGATAAAACTGTTCAGGCGCTCCATCAGCCCCGAGCCGATCTGATGGGGGCTGGCGCCCTCGGGCATGCCCTTGGCCGTATTGGCCATGTGCTCGAACAGATTCTGCGAGGCCCCGGCGGGCCCCGCGCCGGCGGACGGCGGCAAGGCCGTGGCGCTGGCAGCGAGACTGATGGTCATGGGTGCGCCCTACTCTTCGTCGTCATCGGACATGGCGTCATTCAGCATTTCCTGGGCCTTGGGCATGATGATGAATTGGCCGCCGATGGTGACTGCCTGAGTGATCAGGGCATCGGTGAATTCGGCGTCGGTCATCTCCGGTTTATCGGCGCTCTTGGCGTTGTCCACCGCGGCGTTGAACTTGGCTTCAGGGCTGGCGCCACCGGGGGCGAGGTTGCTGTCTACGGCGGTTACGGACATGGTCATGCTCCTTTACTGGGGTTGGGGTGAATCAAGGGGTTTCAGTGCTCACCTGGGCGCCGCGAAACACCCGCACGCCGTGCTCGCGCGCCACCACCGGCGCGGCGGCCTTGGGCTGCAGGTGATCCACATGCTGCTGGACCAGCGCCAGGTACGGCGGCGGCCCGGAGACGAAGACTTCATCGCCCTCGGGGCCGTTACGCATCGACAACTGCTGGCCGAACACATCGAGGTTATTCAAATACGCCTGCAACTGGTCCAGGTTCAGGGCGTTGGCCTTGAACAGCTTGGTGGTGATTTCATCGCTGGCATTGAGGTACAGCAGGTTGCCGTCGAAATACCAGGTCAGGCCATTGGTGCTGCACAGCGTCTGCAAAAACTCCCCGGCGGTGGCTGCACGCACCGTGCTGCGGGCCTTGCCGCGGACCTTGTCGGAGAGCACCAGCGGGATATCGAGGTTGTGGCCGAACTCTTCGAGGGCGGCGCGCACGTCCTGGTCCACCAGCACATAGGCGTAGGGTTTGGCGAACCATTCGGGCTCTTCAGCGGCGTGTGCAATCGAGGCGCCAAACAGCACCGACAGACATAGGAGCGCCATGGAAAATATGCTTACATGACGTCCGCCTTCGCCCAACGAGTTGTGACGATGACCAAACACTTTTTGCTTGCCGGCAGCCTGTTGCTGGCTGCCTGTTCCAATACTGCGCCGAGCGATTCCGACCGCTCGCTGAAGCTGGCCGACGACCTGAACAAACGCGGCGACTACGCCAGCGCGGCGGCGCTGTACGAACGTGCGGCCCAGCAATCGGGCGCAAGCATCGACTTGTGGCTCAAACTCGGCCAGGCACGGCTCGACGGCAACGACGCGGTCGGTGCCGAGCGCGCCTTCCAACAGGCCCTCGGCCTTCAAGCGCACAACGCCGACGCCCTGCTGGGACTGGGCACCGCGCAACTGCGCCTGGGCAAAAGCCAACGCGCCGTGACCGCCCTGGGCCAGGCCGCCGAGGCCAGCCAGTCGCCGGTCGCCTACACCCGACTGGGCATTGCCCAGGTGTTGAACGGCCAGGCCGTCGCGGCACAAACCGCGTTCGCCAAAAGCCTGAGCCTGCAACCCGACGACCTCGACAGCCGCTGCAACCTGGCCCTGGCCTACGCCCTTGGCGGCCAGGCGCAGCAGGCCTTGGACACCATCGCCCCCGTCACCCAATCGCCCCGCGCGTTGCCACGGCATCAGCGTAATGAGCTGCTGGTGCTGGTATTGGCGGGATACGAACAACGAGTGGCCAGCTTGCCGCTGGACGATATACCGGCGGCTGAGCGCGCACGCCTGATCACGGAGGCCAACCGCATCAAAGCCATCAGCGATCCGATTGCGCAAGCGCGGGAATTGGGGCTGGTGGATACGCACTAAATCCAACTGTTTTTGATCTTGCTGTTGCCCTGCTTTTGACGTTGCTTTTGATCTATCAGGCCCCGTTAAACCACGCTGGCCGAACGCAGGCTTTGGAGCGTGGGTAACCCGGCAGGACGCCGGGTTAGCCGCGCTGGGCCAGGGATGGCCCATCGCGGCGGCCCACGCTCCAAAGCCGGAGTGAGGGCACACCGAGCCTGAGCGAGGTGCCGAGTGGTGGGGCAAAGACCTTTTGGTTACTTTTGGGGCGTTTGCCAAAAGTGACCCGCTGTAAGAGCGGAACCCTAAGTGGCCGTTACCGCAGGAACGGATATGTACGCGGTAAGCTTCAAGATCCCGGTCGCCTACCAGTCCGCTTTCGCGAGCAAGCCCGCTCCCACATTTGGATGGTGGTGTTACAGATGGATCTGCTGGGTCTGGAATACCGCTATCGCAGGCAAGCCAGCTCCCACATTGGGCCTGCGGTGTGACAGATGGATCTGCTGGGCCTGGAATACCGCTATCGCAGGCAAGCCAGCTCCCACAGAGGACATGTGAACGCAGGTTCATTGCTCCGCTCCCGGAGCGCCCGCCTTGGCCTCTTGCTGAGCCTGACGCCGCTGCAACTGCTCCCGATCAAACCCCTCGATATACACCTGCGCCGCCCGCCCGACCGGCGCCGCCATCGCTGGCCCGGTGGCCCGCCCCTGATTCAAATCCTGCCGCTGCTCCACCATCTGCATCAAATTCAAATTGTTGGCACAGCCCAGCGGCAAGGTCGCCTTGAAATCCTCGTCCAGTCCAATCTCGTCCTTGGCCGGCGGCTGCTGGCACTGGCTTGGCACCCCGTCCGCCTGATACTGCGGCGAGTAATACACCGGCGCCAGATGCGTCTTGCAGCCCACCACCAACAGGGGCAAACACATCAACAAACGCGAAACTTTCATGCCATGCCCCCTCATCAATTCATGTAGAAACCAAACGCCCCACCACTGCGCGGCCCCGCCGCTGCGGCGGTCGCAGGCTGTGCATCCAGCGGCGTGGCCAGGGTGCGACTGCGCACCGGCTCCACCAGGTACGGCGTAATCAAAATCACCAATTCGGTTTCATTGCGCTGAAAACGCTTGGAGCGAAACAGGTTGCCCAGGATCGGCAAGTCCCCCAGCAACGGCAGCTTCTCGATGTCCTGGCTGCTCTCACGCTGGAACAAACCGGCAATCGCAAACGTCTGCCCGCTGCCCACTTCCACCCGCGTATCGGCGCGGCGCACGCTGAACGACGGCACATGGAAATTGCCAAAATCCACCGTGCCGCCACTCACCACACTGCTGACCTCCGGGCGCACTTGCAGGGCGATCCGGCCGTTGGGCAACAGCGTCGGGTTGAACAGCAGCGACACGCCGAACGACTTGTATTCGATCCCCACCAGGTCCCGATTCACCGGCACCGGGATCGCCACTTCGCCGCCCGCCAGGAAGCTCGCGGTTTGCCCGGTCATGGCGGTGATGTTCGGCTCGGCCAGGATTTGCAGGATCCCGTTGGCCTGCAACGCGTCGAGCATGCCGTCGATATTGGTATTGCCCGAGCCGCTGCCCGCCGCCGCCAGGCCACCGGCGGTGGCGGCTGCCAGCGGTCCGCCGGTGATCAGGCCAAAGGAGAACGTGCCGTTGCTGAACATGGCGTTCCAGTTAACCCCGTAATGCAGCAGTTCCGAGCGGGACACTTCAGCAAAGCGCACACGCAAGTTGACCTGGGCGGCACCGGCGTACTCAGTGGTGTTGACCGCGCTCTGGAAGCCCTGGCCCTGTGGGTTGAGCAAGGCATTCAAATCCGTCGCTTCTCCAACCGAACGCACCGTGCCCTTGGCGATCAATCGGTTACCGGCACCGCTGATCTGCGCGCCATTGCCGGGATGCAATTCCTGCATCGGCGCAGTCACTGCCTGGGTCGCGCTACTGACCGCCAGGCTCAGGCTGGCAAGCTGTTTGCCGTCGCTGCCGAGGGCAATCAGGCTGGTATTGCCCGGCGCCTTGCCGAAGATATAGATCACCCCGGGCGACACCACTTGCAGGTCGGCAATCCCCGGCTCGGCCACCAGTACCGACTCCACCGGGGCCACAAAATGCAGGATCCGGCCTTCACCGGAGGCCAGGTTGATAGACCCCTGGGCGCCGTTGGCGATGTCCTGGGCACTGCAGAAAAACGAGGTCAACGTCAGCAACAACAGACAAAAACGGATCATGAGGCAGACGCCAGGGAAGTGACGGAAGCCGCGGCAGGTGCGCGGCGGTTGGAGATATCGGTAAGGCTGATGGTCACCAGCGCTTGCAAGTTGTATTCGGTGGCCAGTTCGCGAAACGACAACACCGCCAGCTCCAGTTCACCGCGCAGCACCAGGCGCCGCAGGCTGCGGCGCAGTTCCGGGTGCACCAGCAATACCGCACTGTTGGCTTCAGTGGTTTTGTCGCAGGCCTGGCGCAGTTGGGCCAGCAACGCGCGGTTGACATCCTCGGGGATCACTTCACGGCTGGGCTCCTGGCGACGCAGGGATGCACGCAACTGATCTTCCAATCCCGGCGCCAGCACCAGGGCGCCAATCACCCGGTTGCGGTCGGCGTACTGATGGCTGATCTGCCGCGCCAACCCTGCACGCAGGTGTTCGGCCAGGCGGCCGGCATCGGTTTCCCGGGCGCCCCACTCCACCATGGCTTCGAGCAAGGCCCGCTGATTGCGGATCGACACGCCCTCTCCCACCAGCAGGCGCAGGGTCTCGGCCACCCGCTGCAACGGCACCAGGCGCAGGGCTTCCTTGACCAGTTCGCCGTAGGTGGCTTCGGTGCGTTCGAGCAGCAGGCGGGTTTCCTGGATGCCGAGGAAGTCCGCGGCATAGCGGCGCAGGCTGCGTTCCAGCACACCACGCAGGACTTCGTCCGGCAGCAGGAAACCGATGCCGGCGCTGCGCAGTGCGTCTTCATGCTGACGCTCGATCCAGTGCGCGGCGCGACCGTTGAGGGGCGAATCGGCTTGCAGGGTGGCGATGTCCAGCAACTGCACATGCACCGGATCGTCCTGCAACAGCAGGCAGTTGATCGGCATCTCGCCTTCGCTGACGGGTACGCCTTCCAGTGACACGCGGTAGCTGCCCGGCGTGGCCTTGGCGTCCATGTGAATGCCCGGCACCGGCATATCGACGCCGAGGTCGCTGCGAATGTCGTGACACAGCGCTTCGATGCGTTGGCTCAGTAGCTGGCGCGGGGCGCTGAGGGCCAACGCACTGCCGAGGGTCAGCAATACCCGAGTGTCGGGGGCCACGTCATAATCCTGCTCGGCCTGCACTTCAACCACCGGTTCCAGGGTCTCGACCAGCGCTTCAGGCTCTACCTGGTTTTCACGGGTATGACGGCGGTACATCACGAAGGCCGCACCACCGAACACCAGCGACAACCCGAGGAACACCCAGGTCGGAAAGCCCGGTATCACGCTGACGCCGACCATGATCAATGCGGTCAAACCGAGGGCGCGGTAGCTGGCACCCAACTGCTTGAGAATCTCGCTGCCGAGGTCACCCGCTTCGCCGTCGCTGTTGACCCGCGTCACCACAGTGCCCGCCGCTACCGAGATAAGCAGCGCCGGGATCTGTGCGATCAAACCGTCGCCCACGGTCAGCAGCGAATAGGTGTGCACCGCCGCGCCGAAGGCCATGTCGCGCTCGATCATGCCGATCAGCATGCCGCCCAGCAGGTTGACCGCGAGGATCACCAACCCGGCAATCGCATCGCCCTTGACGAACTTCATCGCCCCGTCCATCGCGCCGAACATCTGGCTCTCGCGCTCCAGGCGTGAGCGCCGGCGGCGGGCTTCGGCCTGGTCGATATCGCCGTTGCGCAGGTCGTTGTCGATGCTCATCTGTTTGCCGGGCATCGCATCCAGGGTGAAGCGCGCCGCCACTTCCGCGACCCGCTCGGCGCCCTTGGTGATCACCACGAACTGCGCCACGGTGATGATCAGGAACACCACCATGCCCACCACCACCTGGCCGGCAATCACGAAGTCACCGAAGGCCTTGACGATATGGCCAGCGTCGCCGTGCAGCAGAATCAAGCGGGTGGTGGTGATCGAAAGCGACAGGCGAAACAGGGTGCTGAGCAGGATCAGCGGCGGCAGCGCGGAGAATTCCACCGAGTGGCCGATGTAGAACGCCACGATCAGGATCAGGATGCTCAGGGCGATGTTCAGGCCGATCAGCATGTCCACCAGGTAGGTAGGCAGCGGGATGATCATCATCACGATCGCCATCAGCATGAACGCGACGATGATCACGTCGGTACGCTGGGCGGCCATGCGCGCGATGCCGTTCAGGCGATTGAGCAGGTTCATGGCGCGGCTCTCCGTGCAGCGAGGTAGCGTTTGAAGCACTGGCGCGCTTCGTCCTTGCGTTCGCCGTACCACAGCGCCCGGGCACGCAGCAGCAACAGGCTGGCAGACTCACCCTCCAGCGCGACCAGCCGATCCAGGGCCGCGAGTGCGCGGGTGAAGTCGCCGCTGTCGGTGAACGCCAGCACCAGCGAGCGCAGCAGCAGGCCATCGTCGGGCGCGACACTCACGGCAATCAGCAACATCACCAGCGCGCGCTGGGACTGGCCGTTGCGCCGGTACAGCTCGCCAATGCCCTTGAGCAATTGCACCGCGTCGTCGTTGTCCCGGGGCATCAGGCCTGGACCTCCGAGCGTTGTTGTTCGAGGGTGCGGCGCATCTCGATTTCCTCGCTGATCAGGTCATGGGCCAGCGCCTTGATCTGCGGCTCGGCGTCGAGGTTCGGCAACAGGTGCTGCATCACGTGTTCCAGCAGTTCCAGGGAACGTGCGCTGCCGAACAGCAGCGAGTCGACGCCAGCGGCGCTGGTGAGTTCTTCCAGGTCACTGCGCAGGGAGCGGCGGGACTGGACCTTGCGGGTTTTCAGCAACGCTTCGAAAGCCGTGGCCTGGCGCGAGTTGACCGGGCGGATCGCATCGACCGGCGCGCTGCGCACGTCACTGGGAATCAACGGACGGGGTTCGACTTTCATCCCGGGGCCTTAGCTGAAAAAAGCAGCGTCATAGGGTGAAGGTGAAGCGTTCTTCGCCACGGGCGAGGATCACCTGGTTGTTCTCGATGCGCTCCAGTACCCAGTTGTCCGCCAGGGCCGCGCCGGGGTACAGGCGCTTGCCGCTGTCATTGATCACGTAGGGGTTGGCGCCGAACCACACGGCTTGAAAGCGCACCCGTGGCCGGGCCGCATCTGCACGCACGGCGACCCGCGGGTTGAGCACGATCTGCTGGCCGTAACGCTGGTCGAAGGCTTGTTGCAGGGCGACCCATTGAGGCTTTTGCGCGCGCTCAAAGGAGCCGACGGCGTTGAGTTGGCCATCGATGTCGTTGACCTTCACGGCGTCCAGGTGGGCGGCCTGCAATTGCCCTTCGAACCAGGCCTTGGCCTCGGCACGGGAAGGCTTGGCTGCGGTTGTTTCGGCAACCGGCATTACGGTTTGCGCTTGCGGTGGATCGTTGCGAAATGCCAGGGCGCCAGCGCACACAAAGAGCAACGCGGTGGCGATGATCCAGGGCGTTAACGTGCGTGTCCTCGCAGGGATTTTTTCAGGGCTGCCCGGCAGCGCCAGGCTCACACCCGCCGTGCCGATACGCAGTTGCAGCGGCAGCCGCGCGCGATGGCCGCTGCCTTGGGGAATACGGATATCGCCGGCAGTGCCGGTGATCAGTACATCGCCGCCGAGGGCCTCGACGGCCACCTGGGCCCCTTCAAAACGCAGGCGCAGGTGCAACTCGGCAATCCCGGGATCGCTGAGCTGGAGGTCGGCCGCCAGGGCGGCGCCAAGGGTGTAGACCGGCTGGTCGAGCATCAGGGAACTGCCCTGGTGCAAACCGTGGGTCACAAGCAGGGTCGGCGCGCCGTTCGCGGCGGGCAGGCCCAGGGAAATCAAGGCTGTCATGGTTGGGTTTGCCCCCTTGAGAATCACAGGCCGCAACGACGCCTGTGCCGATCAACAACGGTGCAACGGGGTAAGGCAGGTATACGGGCAGCGCCGGCGCTGCCCGCATGGCGAATCAGTTCTGCGGACGCTGTTTGGTGGCGTCGAGCTCTGCTTTTTTCGCGGTGCTGATCTCGGTGATCTTGGCCGACTTCTCGATGGCCATGTTGAAAGTTGCTTCCATCTTCGCGATAGCGTCGTCGGCGCCGCCTGCACTTACTGGTGGAGTAGTAGCCATGTTCAATCTCCTTGCATCGATAGGGAAGTTAAGCCGCATGCAAACCGAAACAAACTCCCAGCGTCAGACAGTGAGTTGGCCATGCAGCCGTCGGTTTGCATGGGAACCATACTACTCACGAACAAAACGCCTTCGCTGTGAAAGCTTGTGAAACGTTCATGGCAGGTGCTGTGAAAAATCCGGCTCAACGTGCCGTTGAGAAAATCTCATCGCCGCGCGGGCGTGGAACTTTTGTTAAAAAACCAATACACGACGAGACCCAATGTTTACGGGGGCACAACCTGAAAAACGAACCAACTCGAACAATTTACGAGCCCGTTACCCCTGGGTAAAAACGTTGATCACTCAACAATTCCAGAAAATAAATCCGACAACTTCACACTTTTAACTAATAGCCATTTGCCCAACTTTGCAGATATTTCCATTTGTAACAAAACCGACTTGATCATCGCGTTTGATAGCTCGGCGCGGGTTAACCCAATAACACTTCGCAACTTTCGCCCGCCCCAGTTAGTGCACTTGCACTAAATATCGACTGATATAAAACAACTTCCAGGTTATCTATGACTGCGATCCCGAATGGCCTTGACCCTGCCGACAACAAAGGCCCGGATGGCTCCCGGAGCACGTTCGAAAAAGCCCTGTTCACCGCCGTCGACAAGCCGGTATTCGACCCCTCGAAAATCCGCGGGCCGTCCATTCCGCTGCCGTACCAGAACGTGCAGGCACCGGTGAACAACAGCATCACCTACACCCCGCTGGGCAGCGACAAACCGGTGACCCTCAAGCAGATCGACAACCCCAGGCTGTTTGAGCAATTGGTCAACCAGTACAACGCACAGCAAAGCGACGCGACCCTTGAGAAGAATCTGGCCGACAGCAAAGGCGCCGGCTACAAGGAGGCAGACGCCAGCACCGTGGCGCCTGGCCTGGGCAACTACAAGGCGATCGGCAGTACCACCGAATTGGGCCCGGGACTGATCCGCTACGAGACCAGTGCCGGCGACAAAATCGTGGTCAGCCAGAAGGAAACACCCGCGCTGTTCGCCCAGGTCAGCGGCGACTCGGCCAAGCTCTTTGCGATCAATGCCAGCCAGGCCGAGGGCTACCGCCTGGCCGGCCCCATGGAAACTATGGACCCGGCAGCGAATATCGGCCCGCCCGAAGAAGTCGGCCCGGGCCTGATTCGCTATACCACGGCGTCGGGCGACAAGGTGATCGTGTCCCAGGACATCACCCCCGCGCTGTACGACCAGGTGGCCAAACTGTATGCCGGCAGCACCGGCGCGGCGGGCGCCTCGGACACGTCCTGGATCGACACCTCATCGTTTGGCGTGTCGGGTGCCAAGGACTGGGACACCATCACCGGCAACACCAGCGGCACGCCGACCAAGGAAGAACTCGACCTGAACCGGCCCAAGGCGGCCGCGCAATTGCTCTCGCAAAACTGGGACGCCTGGGGCCTGCATGGCGCGCCGATCGACTTCGCCAACCCGCCCACGACACTCCCCCCCGAGGCCCAGGCCGTACTCAAGTACGTGGCCAGCAGCCCGAGCCTGATGGCCGCGCTGGATACCGGCGGGCGTGGCAAGGCCGACAATGTGATCACCCATTCCGATGTCGACCATTTCATCGACAACGCCGGCAAGGACCTCGGCGCCGCGTCGAAATCCTATGGCAGTTTCCTCGGCAGCAAACCCGGTGACCTGGCCAAGGCGAATGCCAAGTCGGCGGCAATCCTGATGGCCAATGAGAGCCTGGCCGCTGGCGCAGGTCCGGCGATGCGCCCCGGTGACGCCAACCAGCGCAGCAACGACGGCATGCTGCGCAGCGACAACCTGCAAGCCTTGGGCAGCGATTCGGCCCTGAGCACCGAGCTGACCGGCGCGGCGGCCATGTGGTCCAGACCCGGGATGTTCCACGCCCTGGAAACCGGCGGCGACAACCCCGCCACCGGCAAGTCGGACGGCATCGGCACCCGCGACAACATCGGCGCCTGGCTGGAAAAACAGGCGCCGAAAACCGACAGCGACACCCTGACCTTCCTCGACGGTGCCGCCACCCGCGATGCGGTCGCAGGCGTCGACACCTCGGGCCTGACCGCCGACATCCTGGCCAACCCGCAGAACTACAGCGGCGAACAGAAAGCCGCGGTGCTGGTGCAGTTGACCGATGCACAAACCCGCCTGCTGGTCAGCGACTACGTGCCCCACGCCGGGTTGATGGACAAGTACACCTCGCCCCACTACGGCCTGAACCCCAACGAAGACAAAATCAAGGCACAGCTGCAAAGCGGCATCGAAACCCTCTCGGCCGACCCGGACGTGCAAGGCTTCCTGCAAAACAATCGCGGCCCGGCACTGGCCGACATCGTCGACAGCAACCCGGCGATGAAAGTCGCGATGCAGAACTACTACACCGACGACATCGAGACCGGCAAAAACCTCACCGACAATCTCAACGCCAAGGACCAGAACGGCAAGCAGATCGACATGGGCATGGGCCTGCAAAACGCGGCCAACGATACGACCATCGCCAACCTGGCGCTGGGGGGCAACGGCCATGTGGACCTGACCGGTATCGCCGACAAGGCCGGGCAAAGCGACAACATCCAGCAGTACTACAAAAACCAACTGGTGACCGGCAAGGCCTTTACCGACGCGGTGGCCGGCGGCATGGACCCCACCGTGGCGGCCAGCAGCTTCGCCGCCAGCACGGCCTCGGCCCAGGCCTTCCTCGGCGACAAGGCCTCGGCGGATGACGCCGCCACCTTGCAGGTGAATTTCAACGAAGCCCTTGGCGACGCCCTGCTCGGCGGCGCCACCACCGACACCCTGAACATCACCCTGGGGGACGGCAAGGGCAACTTCGACGAAGCCAAGGTCACTGCCGCGATCAACGACGCCCAGCAAAAAGATCCAGAGATGTTCGTCACCTCGGATGGCGGCAAGATCGACCCGGCGCAAGTGGTGTCGATGCTGCGTTCGGTATGGGACATCGGGCGCCAGGGCAACAAGATCGCCGACGCACTGCCCAAGGCCATCGAAGGCATGAAGTTCGGCGACGTCAGCCCGGCATTCAAGCAAGGCCTGTTGCACATCGGCAGCGCAGTGCTGATGAGCGGCGTGCTGATGGCCCGTTCGGCCAGCGGCAGCAACACGCCGGTGGCGGACGCGAACCGGGTATCCGCCGGGCTGCAATTTGCCGGGCTGTTGATGGAGGGCGGCACCAAATACGCCAAGGAAGCGGGTTACGGCATCACCTGGGTCAACCGCCCGGATGGCGGCACCATTGGTGACTTCCCCGGCAAGGTACCGGTGGGCAAGGGCCCGTTGAGCCCGCAGCAAATCGCCAACCTCGGCGCGGCCGGCAAGATCATTGGCTCGGCGGGCGGGATTATCGGCGGTGTGATCGGGGTGATTGGCGGTGTCGACTCGTTGAAAAAAGGCGACTACCTGAGCGGCAGTTTCTCGGTTGCCACCGGCGTGCTGGGTACGGGTGCGGCGGTGGCCGGGTTGGTGGAAGCCGGGGCCGGGTTGTACGGAGCCACGGAAATCGGCGCGGTGGCCGGGACCATCAGCGGGATCCTCGGCGGGGCAACGGCGATCCTTGGCGGGATCGGCAGCGCGTTCCTGCCCTTCGCCCTGGCTGATGCCCATGGCAAGGCGCAGGACGCGTTCTATGGCCAGCTTGCGCCGGTGCTCAAGCAATACGGCTTGACTGGCGGGCCTACGGAGCCGGGTGATTATCCTGAAGACCCGATCCCGGCGATCAACACCTGACCTTCCCTTGCAGCCTTGCGCGAAGGGAGCCGCGCGGGGTTGTGTTTTTGAACATGCACAAAGGTTAATCACATGACGTATTCACACCGCGGCCACCTTGAAGACAGCGCTATTGAAATCCACTTTGGCCCTTATCGACTGCTGCCCCGACGTCATCTGCTGCTGAAAAACGGTGAGCCGGTGAGCCTGGGGAGTAGGGCCCTGACGTTGCTGATTGCCCTCGCTTCGCGGCCTGGTGAGCTGTTGGAGAAGACCCAATTGCTGGACATCGCCTGGCCACGGTTGGTGGTGGAAGAGTGCAACCTGCGGGCGCAGATCAAGGCGATCCGCCGGGCGTTGGGGGATGATGATTCGGTGTATATCGCGACGGCGACGGGCCAGGGGTATCGGTTTGTTGCGCCGACCTGGGTGGAGCGTGGGGCGCAGAAAAAGCCGGTGGTGTTGGGGGTTTATAGTTGTCGGCGTTGTTTGGGGGATGAGGTGAGGCCGATGCGCGGCGTGCGGCAGGAGAGGCTTAACAGTTGAGGGGGGGATTTGGATCGGGGGCATATCCATTATTTGGGTGATGGCTTATATCGGTTCCGCTCTTACAGCGGCTCACTTTTGAACAGCGCAAAAGTAAGCAAAA
>NZ_JBSVWQ010000108.1:0-19926 GCF_054071215.1 Pseudomonas sp. SDO5522_S412
AGGAAACTTGCTTTTGTGGCGAGGGAGTTTGCTCCCGTTGGGGTGAGAATCGCCCCCAAGGTTTGCGACTGCTGCGCAGTCGAATGGGAGCAAGCTCCCTCGCCACAAAAAGCTCGTCAATCAACCCGAATAGTTAGGCCACGTCCGCTTTTGGTTTGTGCGCCACAAACCGCATCATCCATTCCGCCACGGTAACGCCGTGATGGTCTCGCTCCAGGCTGGCCACACCGTTGGTGTAGACCTTCTCCCCCAGCGTTGTCTGAAGAATCTCCAGCAACTCGCGGGAATAGTCGTGGATAAATTCCGGGTGGCCCTGGAAGCACAGCACCTGATCTTCAATGTGGTACGCCGCAAACGGGCAGAACTCGCTGGAGGCGATCACGGTGGCGTTTTCCGGCAAGGTGGTGACCTGGTCCTGGTGGCTGATCAACAGCGTCAGTTCTTCCACCACCGGGCTCATCCACGGTGCCTTGGCGTTCAGTTTGTAGTCATGGATGCCCATGCCCCAGCCCTTGGTCGCCCGCTCGGTCTTGCCGCCCAACAGCAGCGCCAGCAACTGGTGGCCGAAGCAGATGCCGATCAGTTTGTCGCCGCGGGCATGGCGGTCCAGCAGGTAGGTCTTGAGGGTCTGGATCCAGGGATCGGTGCCAAAGGAGTCGGCCTTGCTGCCCGTCACCAGGTAAGCGTCGAATACTTCGCCATCCGCCGGGTATTCACCCTGCACCACGTTATAGATGACGAACTCGGCGGCAATCGGCTGTTTGGAGAACAGGCGCTTGAACATCTGCCCGTACCCTTGGTACTGATCGATCAGCCCAGGACGCAGGATATCGGTTTCCAGGATGCACACGCGTAACGACATAAAAAATACCTGACACGGCGATGGGAATAATGAACACCCCCAGAGCCTGCCTTGAAATACCCTTCCAAGGCAAGCCCCATCGCCGCTCCCACATTTGGATCACCGAAACGCTTCACCCTGTGCAGCTTTCTCCAACAGCAGCGCCGGCGGCGTGAAGCGCTCACCATATTGCTCGGCCAGGTAGCGGGCGCGGGCGACGAAATCGTTCAGGCCGTACTGGTTGATGAATTGCAGCGCTCCGCCGCTCCAGGCGGCAAAACCGATACCGAAGATCGAGCCGACGTTGGCATCAGCCGTCGACATCAACACGCCCTCCTCCACACAGCGCACGGTTTCGATGGCCTGGATGAACAGCAAACGGTCGCGCACGTCTTGCGGCGAGATCTGTTGGCCGGGCTTTTCGAAGCGGCTTTTCAGCTCCGGCCACAGGTGTTTCTGCCCGCCCGCCGGGTACTCGTAGAAACCGCCACCCGCCGCCTTGCCCGGGCGCTTGTATTCATTGAGCAACAGGTCGATCACGGCAAACGCCGGGTGCTGCGGCAACGGCTTGCCCTCGGCCTGTAGGTCCTTGGCCGTTTGCTGGCGGATATGGCTCATCAGGCTGAGAGAAACTTCGTCAGAGACCGCCAGCGGTCCCACAGGCATCCCGGCCTTGCGTGCCTCGGTCTCGATCATCGGCGCCGCCACGCCTTCGCCGAGCATGGCGATGCCTTCGTTGGTGAAGGTGCCGAACACCCGCGAGGTGAAGAAGCCGCGACTGTCGTTGACCACAATCGGGGTTTTCTTGATTTGCAGTACGAAGTCGAACCCCCGCGCCAGGGTTTCGTCGCTGGTGCGGGCGCCCTTGATGATTTCCACCAGGGGCATTTTGTCCACCGGGCTGAAGAAGTGCAGGCCGATAAACTTGCCCTGGTCTGGAACGGCGGTGGCTAACCCGCTGATGGGCAAGGTGGAGGTGTTGGAGGCGATCACCGCTTCGGCGCCCACCACGTTTTGCGCGGCCGCCGAGACCTTGGCCTTGAGTTCCCGATCCTCGAAGACGGCTTCGATGATCAGGTCGCAGCCGGCAAGATCAGCATCGGATTCGGTAGGAACAATCCGCGCGAGGATGGTTTCCCGCTGTTCGGCGGTCAATTGCCCACGCCCGACCTTCTTGTCCAGCAACGTGGCCGAGTGGGCCTTGCCCTTCTCTGCCGCCGCCTGGCTGACGTCCTTGAGCACCACCTCAATGCCCGCCGAGGCGCTGACGTAGGCAATGCCCGCGCCCATCATCCCGGCGCCGAGCACGCCGACCTTGCGTGTCACATACGGCGCAAAGCCCTTGGGCCGCAAACTGCCGGCATTGATTTCATTGAGCTGGAACCAGAAGGTGCCAATCATGTTTTTCGCCACTTGCCCGGTGACCAGCTCGGTGAAGTAGCGGGTCTCGATCAAGTGCGCGGTGTCGAAATCCACCTGGGCACCTTCCACGGCGGCGCAGAGGATTTTCTCCGGGGCCGGGAAGCAGCCGTTGGTTTTGGCGCGCAGGATCGATGGCGCAATGGCGAGCATTTGCGCGACTTTCGGGTTGGACGGCGTACCACCCGGGATCTGGTAGCCCTTGATGTCCCAACGCTGTTTCGCCTCGGGGTTGGCCAGAATCCACGCCCGGGACTTGGCCAGCAGCTCGTCACGGTCTGCCGCCAGCTCATCAATCAACCCGGCTTGCAGCGCCTGCTGCGGCGTAATCTTTTTGCCTTCCAGCAAGTAGGGCAAGGCTTTTTCCAGGCCCAGCATCCGCACCATGCGCACCACACCGCCGCCACCCGGCAAAAGCCCGAGGGTGACTTCCGGCAGGCCAATCTGTACCGACTTGTGGTCCAGCGCCACACGGTGCTGGCACGCCAGGCAAATCTCCCAGCCACCGCCCAGCGCTGCGCCGTTGATCGCGGCCACTACCGGTTTGCCGAGGGTTTCCAGGGTGCGCAGTTGCGCCTTCAGCACCAGCACGCTGTCGTAGAAATCCTTGGCGTGGGGCTTGTCGACCTTGATCAGTTCATTAAGGTCGCCGCCGGCAAAGAAGGTCTTCTTCGCCGAGGTGATGATCACGCCCGCAATCGAATCCTTCTCGGCGTCCAGGCGGGCGACGGTGGCCGCCATGGCCTCGCGGTACACCCCGTTCATGGTGTTGGCGCTCTGGCCGGGCATGTCGATGGTCAGCACCACAATCTGGTCCTGGCCCTTTTCGTAACGAATGGCATCGGTCATGACTGATTCCTTAGGCTCAGAGGCGTTCGATGATAGTGGCGATACCCATGCCGCCGCCGACACACAGGGTGGCCAGGCCATAACGCTGCTGGCGCACCTCCAGCTCATCGAGCAAGGTGCCGAGAATCGCGCAGCCCGTGGCGCCCAGCGGGTGGCCCATGGCGATGGAGCCACCGTTGACGTTGACCCGGGCGGCGTCGATGCCCATGTCCTTGATGAACTTGAGCACCACCGACGCAAACGCTTCGTTGACCTCGAACAGGTCGATGTCTTCAACCCGCAAACCCGCCTTGGCCAGTGCCTTGCGGGTTGCCGGTGCCGGGCCGGTCAACATGATGGTGGGGTCGGTACTGGTGACAGCGGTGGCGACGATCCGCGCCCGGGGTTGCAGGCCGAGTTCGCGACCTTTGGCTTCAGAACCGATCAGCATCAGCGCCGCGCCATCGACGATCCCGGAACTGTTGCCCGGTGTGTGCACGTGGTTGATGCGCTCGACGTGGCTATAGACTCGCAACGCCGTGGCGTCGAAGCCCATCTGGCCCATCATTTCGAAGCTGGGCTTGAGTTTGCCCAGGCCTTCGAGGGTGGAGTCGGCACGGATGAATTCGTCCTGATCCAGCAGCACAATGCCATTTTGGTCCTGCACGGCGATCAGCGACTTGTTGAAGGAACCGTCTGATCTGGCCCGCGCCGCTTTCTGCTGTGAGTGCAGGGCAAAGGCGTCGACGTCCTGGCGGGTGAAGCCTTCCAGGGTGGCGATCAGGTCGGCACCGATGCCTTGCGGGGTGAAGTGGCTGTGCATATTGGTTTGCGGGTCGAGCACCCAGGCGCCGCCGTCACTGCCCATGGGCACTCGGGACATGGACTCGACGCCGCCCACCACCACGAGGTCTTCAAAGCCGGAGCGCACTTTCATCGCGCCGAGGTTCACGGCTTCCAGGCCCGAGGCGCAAAACCGGTTGATCTGCACACCGGCGACGCTGATATCCCAGTCCGCCACCAACGCGGCGGTCTTGGCGATGTCGGCGCCCTGGTCGCCAATCGGTGTGACACAGCCCAGGACGATGTCATCCACTTGCCGGGTGTCGAGGTCGGTGCGCTGTTGCAGTGCCGTCAGCAAACCGGCCACCAGGTTCACCGGCTTGACGCTGTGCAGGGCGCCATCCGCCTTGCCTTTGCCCCGGGGCGTGCGTATCGCATCAAAGATCAAAGCTTGGGTCATGACGTCCTCGAATCACTATGCAACGAATCGTGCCCTTACCTTAGGCGCCGGGGCGCCGGATTCAATGACCGAACCGCTCATTGACCTTGACGCTCACGCTCAGACGAACGGTAGGAGGCTACGGGAATCTGCTGATTAATCGTTTTAGCTGTCTAGCCGTAGGGCTGGCGTCTGGCTGGCAATTGGCCTCATGCCTTTTTAATAAGTTTTATTAAGTTGATGAGATGAAATGGATCTAAGCCATGTAGAACGAGGGCTCTAAGGTTGAATCTGTAAGAGAAGTTAAAGGTTGCTGCCGGGTTTTGCTGGAGCACCTGTAGGAACTGTAAGAAAAGAGTCATGTAGCACCGTCATAGTTGAATCGACCGGCACGCATTTGACGCTCAGGAATAACAACAAAAGGCAGTCAGCCATGTTCAAGCATTCGAAAGTACGTCAGGCGGGACTTATTCTGTTCGCCACCACCCTGATTCTGATCTTGCCCAACCTCACCAAGGTCATTGGGTGACCTCTCACACCCCACATTCTGCGCAGACACAGCGCCAGGATCGCAGCCTTTGGCAGCGCCTTTCGGGATATTGCGTATAGCGATCCCGTCAGGGGCTGCCGTTTTGCGCGCCGAGATTTTGTGATTTTACGGTATCGTGAGTTCCACCGCCTTTTCCGATATGTGGCCCTTCCTTGAAACAGATCATCGTCCTCCTGATCCTGCTGCTGGCCTTGCCGGCGCACGCCGCGAAATTGACCGTCGAGCTGGATCACGCCAGCAAAACCTGGGAAACCACCGAACTGCTCAAGCGTCCGGATGTGCAGACGGTGCAGATCGTTGATGACGTTTCCTACAAGCGCAACATGACGTATCGCGCAGTGCCGCTGGCAGCACTGTTGCCGGGCATCACGCCGGAAAATCATCTGCAGGCGGTGGCCCTCGACGGCTTTGCCGCGGAACTGACGGCGGCACCGCTGCTATCAAAAAGCGGCGCGCGGGCCTGGCTGGCGGTGGAAGATCCGGCGCATCCGTGGCCGCCACTGGCAGACGGCAAGCCCAGTGCCGGGCCGTTTTATATGGTGTGGACCGATCCACAAGCCGGGCATATCAGCCCTGAGCAGTGGCCGTTTCAGATTTCCGGGATCAAGCAGTTGAAGACGGTGGCGGAGCGCTTCCCGGCGTTGTTGCCGGATCCGAAACTGGCGGCGAATGACCCGGTGAATCAGGGGTTCGCACTGTTCCAGAAGAACTGCCTGGCATGTCATCGCCTGAACGGGGCCGGCGATGCGCAGGTGGGGCCGGACCTGAATATTCCTTACAACCCCACTGAATATTTTGCCGGGGATTTCCTCAAGCGCTACATCCGCGATCCGCAAAGCATGCGGCATTGGCCACAGGCGAAGATGCCGGCGTTTGCCACCAGCGTGTTGCCGGATGCGGACCTGGATCTGCTGGTGGGGTATTTGAAGCATATGGCGGGCAGAGAGCAGCCTTAAGGCTCAGGTAAATCTGTGGCGAGGGAGCTTGCTCCCTCGCCACAAAAAGCTTTCCTGGCACAGAGAGCTTTTCTGCTACACACAGCTCCCTCTCTCCCTGGATCCTACTGCTGCTGCACCGAAATCACCGGTGTCGGTGCTACAAATACCTTGGCATGCATCTGCTCATGCCCTCCCCCACGACGCATGCCTCGTACCGGGCAGGCGTCCAGGTAATCCAGACCCACCGCCAGCTTCAAATGCCGCTCCGGCCGCGCCAGTTGATTGGTCACGTCAAAACTGTACCAGGCGTCATCCAGCCACGCTTCAGCCCAGGCATGGCTGGCGAGGTGCTCGCAGTCTTCGCTGTACAAATACCCCGACACATAACGCGCCGGAATCCCCAGGCTGCGGGCACAGGCGAGGAAGGCGTGGGTGTGGTCCTGGCACACCCCGGCACGCCCGGCAAACGCCTTGGCCGCACAGGTGTCGACTTCGGTAGAACCCGGCGAATAGGTCATGTACTGGTTCAGCGCGTGCATCAGGTCGATCAATGCGCTGCGGTCGCGGCGTTGATGGCAATGCTTTTCGGCAAAGCTGCGCAGGGCCTCGTCCGGCTCGGTCAACCGGGTGCAGCGCAGGAACGGGAAGGCCGACTGGCTTTCATGTTCGGCTTCGCGCAATTCGTCGATATCCACCTGGCCACGGGCGCCAATGATGATGGCTTCATGGGGCTCGTCCAGGGTCAACACGTGCAGGATATTGCCGAACGGGTCCAGTTGCGCCCGTACCGGCCGGGGCAAGTCCAACTGCCAACTGAGGACATGCTGGCGCTCGCTGTCGTGGGGCGTGAGCCGCAGGTACTGGATGCTGGCACGCACCTGGTCTTCGTAGTGGTAGGTGGTTTCGTGGCTGATGGAAAGTCTCATGCCGCCTCCAGGTAGGAACTGTAAATAGCATCGCCCAGCTCGCGCACGAGCGGGATGAAGTCGGTCAGCCAAGCGTGCAGGCCTTCCTCGAGAATTTCGTCGATGGCGGTATAGCGCAGGCGTGCGTCCATTTCCGCTGCCAGGCGTTGGGCCGGGCGACCGTTGATGCCGGGCAGGCTGCCAAGGATCTGGTCGATCTCTTCACTGCAGGCCCGCAGCGACCGCGGCACGTCGGCGCGCAGCAGCAACAGCTCGGCGACTTGTCGGGCGCCCGGGGCATCACGGTAGATTTCGGTGTAGGCCTCGAACGACGACAACGCCCGCAACAACGCACTCCATTGATAGTAGGCATGGGCGGTACCATCGGTGACCGCTTCGGCCTGGTCGCCGGCCATTTCATAGCGGGCGTCGAGCAAGCGCAGGGTGTTGTCGGCGCGCTCGATAAAGGTGCCCAGGCGAATAAAACGAAAGGCGTCGTTACGCATGATGGTGCCGTAGGTGGCACCGCGGAACAGGTGGGAACGTTCCTTGACCCACTCGCAGAACCGGCTCATGCCGTAGCGGCTCAGGCCTTGCTGGGCGATGTCGCGAATTTCCAGCCAGGTGGCGTTGATGTTTTCCCACATGTCGGCGGTGATTCGCCCACGCACGGCATGGGCACTGGCGCGTGCAGCGCCGAGGCAGCTGTAGATGCTGGCCGGGTTCGCCGCATCCAGGGCGAAGAAGTGCAGCAGGCGTTCGGCGTGCAGTTCACCGTGGCGCTCGCGGTAATCGTCGAGGGTGCCGGTGATCAGCAGCGGCATCGCCAGTTCATGCAGGCCATCGCCGCGCCCGTCCTGGGGCATCAGCGACAGCGAATAACTGACATCGAGCATCCGCGCGAGGTTTTCCGCGCGCTCCAGGTAGCGTGACATCCAATACAAATCCGAGGCAGTTCTACTCAACATATTTCAATCCTCGACCACCCAGGTGTCTTTGGTGCCGCCGCCCTGGGACGAGTTGACCACCAGCGAGCCTTCCCGCAGCGCCACACGAGTCAGGCCGCCGGGGACCACACGGGTTTCCTTGCCTTGCAGCACAAACGGGCGCAGGTCGATGTGGCGTGGCGCGATGCCGTTTTCGACGAAGGTCGGGCATGTCGACAGGCACAGGGTCGGTTGCGCGATATAGGCGTGGGGCTTGGCCTTGATGCGTGCGCGGAAGGCTTCGATTTCCGCCGCCGAGGCGGCCGGGCCGACTAACATGCCGTAGCCACCGGAGCCCTGGGTTTCCTTCACCACCAAGTCCGGAAGGTTGGCGAGCACGTGGGACAGTTCGCTGGGATTACGGCACTGGAACGTCGGAACATTCTTCAGGATCGGTTCTTCATCCAGGTAAAAACGGATCATCTCGGTGACGAAGGGGTACACCGACTTGTCATCCGCCACCCCGGTGCCGATGGCATTGGCCAACACCACGTTGCCCGAGCGGTACGCCGCCAGCAGGCCCGGCACGCCGAGCATGGAGTCCGGGTTGAAGGCCAGCGGGTCGAGGAACGCGTCGTCGAGGCGACGGTAGATCACATCCACCGCCTTGGGACCATCGGTGGTGCGCATGAACACGCGGTCATCACGCACGAACAGGTCGGCGCCTTCCACCAGTTCCACGCCCATTTCCCGGGCCAGGAATGCATGCTCGAAGAACGCACTGTTGAAACGCCCAGGCGTCAGCACCACCACACTGGGATTATCCAGCGGGCTGGAGCTTTTCAGGGTGTCGAGCAACAGGTTGGGATAGTGGTCGATGGGCGCAATGCGCTGGGCCGCGAACAGTTCGGGGAACAGGCGCATCATCATCTTGCGGTCTTCGAGCATGTAGCTCACGCCGCTGGGGGTACGCAGATTGTCTTCGAGGACGTAGTAAGTGCCGTCGCCATCGCGTACGAGGTCGACACCTGAGATGTGGGAATAGATATCCCGATGCAGGTCCAGGCCCTGCATCGCCAACTGGTACTGCTCGTTGGCCAGGACTTGCTCGGCGGGGATGATCCCAGCCTTGATAATGCGTTGTTCGTGGTAGAGGTCGGCGAGAAACATGTTCAGCGCCTTGACCCGCTGGATGCAGCCGCGCTCGACGATCCGCCATTCACTGGCCGGGATGCTGCGGGGGATCGTGTCGAAGGGGATCAGGCGCTCGGTACCTTGCTCATCGCCATACAAGGTGAAGGTGATACCGGCCCGGTGAAACAGCAAATCGGCTTCGCGCCGGCGCTGGGCCAGCAGTTCGGCCGGCGTGTCGGCCAACCAGCGGGCAAATTCGCGGTAATGGGGGCGCACCTGCCCTGCCCCGTCGTACATCTCATCATAATAAGTGCGGATCATGCCGTACTCCTTGTCACCCGGACGCCAGAACCATCGCAAGGCCCGTGCCAGCGGCATAAACACTTAAGTATCAATCAGTTGGATATAGACGCAGGTCTCATCGCACCGTCCCGGTGCAGCAAATGCCCGCTGTCATGGGCGGCGCCTCATTGCAATGCAGGCCATGACTATCACCAGCATAGTCAGAGTTGATTTCACTGCCCGGCAAACCCCGCGGATAATCACCTCCATCAGCTGAACAGGACGCGTCCTACAGCTCCATCCATTGCGCATTACCGCTTGTACCGAATCGCTCTCCTCCTTTGCGATCTTCCCTTTGGCCACCCTGCTCGGGTGGCTTTTTTTTGCGCAGGATTTTTCCCGCGCCAGAAACAAAAACGGCCGACCCAAAGGTCAGCCGATACGCTGTGTTGTTGCTCATGTCGCTACATGGGTAACCCACGCACCTCCTGTTTCACGCCCCATCCCTCGATGATTCCGCCCAAGGGCTCGACCACCGCCTCAAAGTCCTGCTCGAAGTCTCCTATGCCGTCGTAGGTGGCGAACATGATTTTGCTCAATTCCAGGTACCAGGCGCCGTCATCCCGCGCGCTGACCTGGGCATTCAGGGATTCCCCACGAAACCGACCCGCAGCCCGCCGCGCACGTTCCTCATCCGGGAAAATGGCGTAGAACTCGATGGGGTGGAAACGCGAGAAGTCAAAGCCGCCCTCTTTCATGCGGCGCAACACGTTGGTGCTGATGTCTTCTTGATAGGCTGTGCTCATGAAACGTCCTCCTCAAACCGATGGATAGACTTTCCGTGCTTCCCAAGGCCCGCGCTGCAAGGGCGCGGGTGTTACGGCAGTGACGTCGCCGCTGGGAGACAAGCATGTAGCTGACAAGACCAGACCTTAGCGATTCATTCGCTGATCTCCATTGCAGAGTAGCGCGAAGCTATCACCTCCACCAGAGTCTGTTTAAAGGCGTACAGGGAATGTTCAGGCGGCGGGGTCGACCTTGAGGTCTTTGATGCTGTTTTGATCTTTCAGAATCTTGACCGTAGGTTCGGCAATACGCCCCTCCAGATCGTTGAGATCCAGTTCCTCCAGCACCGGTGATACGCGGGCGCGAACCAGGCGCGCAGCTTCTTCAAGCGTGGGTTTTTGCTCGCACTCGAATTGCTCGACCACCGACTCACCATGATCATTGGTGAAGGAAACGTTCCACTTTGGCATCAGAGCCTCCTCGATAAAACCCATGGGTGGGCTTACATCTATCTGGACCTTGAGGGCCTGGAAATCGTTCCACTCAAGGCAGGAGGCACCTGATCAACTGCAGTTATTTTTCAGCGTGTTCTTTCAGGGCTTTCAAGGTGTTGAACGGTGCGTCCACCACGAACTTGTTGGCCAACCAAGACGGCACGCTGCCACCTGGCTCGGTGTGCACCTGGTAGGTCACTTCGGTCAGGTTGTCGCCTTTAGGCACCAGCTTCCAGTAACCATCGACCTGGGCTACGCGCACATAGCCTTTGACTTCTGGCTGGTAGGTCGGCACTTCCAACAGCTTGCGGGTGACGGTGCCATCGGCAGCCTTGGTGGTGGTGATTTCCAGGATCGAGTCACGATCGGTCACCGGGAACGGTGCCTTGAACTGGGTGTAGGTCCAGCTCTTGTCGCCTTCCTGCTTGAGCAGTTTCTGCGACTTGCATTCGTGGATCCAGGAGCAGGCCCCCGCCACGTCTTCCTGCAGCGCCTGGATCTTGGCCAGCGGCGCCTTGATGGTCGTCACACCGCGATAAGCCTTGTACTTGGAACCGGCAATTTCACTCAAGGACACTTTGATGCCGTCTTCATCCTTGGCCGTCTGCCAGTCTTCAGCATGCGCTGCGGCAGCGAACAACGCGGTAAAACCGCACAACACAGCAATTCGTTTCAGTGAACCCATGGTCTTATTCCTTATTGTTGAAGTTCAGTACTTTGAACAGCCCACTAAGCCGCCGTCATCTGTTCCCACCAGCCGATCAACCTGATCGCTTCTGCCTGGCTACTGCCGCAGACCTCGATATCCGCCTGGAACGAACTACACACTGCCGGCCGCTCAGGCTGGCCAAACAACTGGCACAGTTGTTCGACCGAAAGATGCAGGCAGCGTTCGCCCGCCGGTTTGCCGGCAGGCATTCCCGGCAACGGAGAACTGATGGATGGGGCAATGCAGCAAGCGCCACAGCCTTCACGGCATTTCATGACGAACAGATCCTCGACAACTCAAGTGTTGATGGCCACGTAAGACTACGCCCTTAAACAGACGTTTTAAATTGGCTTAACAGGGGTTTTTCACCGAAAACAAAAGTGACTGACCAGTCTGCGACAGAAGGTCAGGGGTGCGCGTCACGTTTACTCGTCGGGTTTATTGCTTGAACTGGAAATCCAGCGCTGCGCCTTCTACTTCGCGGCGTTCTTCGTTGCGCAGTTGCAGCTGCATTTCATTGCTGAGCAGGCGCCCGTTGATCTGGAAGGCACTGTTGTCAGTGGGCTTTTCGGCAAACATCGGCGGCAGCAGCGGCACGTTCTTCGGCTGCGGCATGGTGCCGAGGGGTTGCAGGTGGCGGACCATGTTCGACGGCAGGCTCAAATCCAGCTCTGCAGGCGGCAGCGGCGTCTTGGCGACTTCGTGGGCCGACTTTGACTTGCTGGCGATAGGCGCACGTTTTTTAACCGGCGCTGCTTTCTTTGCGGGGGCTTTCTTCGCGACCGGTGCCTTCTTGGCCGCAGCGGCTTTTTTCGCCGGCACCGTTTGCTGGGAGCTGGCAGCAGGCACCGCTTCACTGGCGGGAGCCGCCAGGACAGCGCCAGCGTTACACAGGCTTAACACGCAGATCAGCAGGGCAGCAGGAAAGGTATAAGTCATATCGCCAGCAGCATTAACGGCAGAAGGCCATATGCTCGCTTGTTGAGGACGGTATGACAAGCATGGTAATTAGCCAGCTACCCGTCGTGTCCCCTTTCCATGCCTCAAAAACCCGCCGCAGTCTCCTGGCATAACTGGCTTGCCAGCATCCCGAGGGTCATCAAGGCGCGCTCCGCCTCGCGGTTCCACGGCGTGCCGCAGTTCAGGCGAATACAGTGGTTGAACTGTTCCGTATTACTGAAGATCAGCCCCGGTGCAATGCTGATGCCCTGCTGCAAGGCGCGCACGTGCAGTTCCTGGGTATTGACCCGTCCAGGCAAACTGACCCACAGGATAAAACCGCCGGTCGGGCGGGTCATCTGGGTGCCTTCGGGAAAATACTGCTGCACGGCCAACTGGAACGCGCTGAGGTTCTTGCGGTACTCCTGGCGGATATAGCGCAGGTGGCGGTCGTAACCGCCATTCTCCAGGTACGCCGCCGTGCCCATCTGGGTCACGCTGCAGGCCGAATGGGTGCTGAACATTTGCAGGCGCTGGATTTCCTGCTGGTACTTGCCGGCAATCATCCAGCCAATGCGAATGCCCGGTGACAGGGTCTTCGAGAAACTCGAGCAATAGATGACCCGGTCCAGACGGTCGTAGGCTTTCAGGGCCTTGGTGCGGCCCAGTTCGAACATCAGTTCGCCATAGATATCGTCCTCGACCACCTGGATATCGAAATCCGAGGCCAGGCGCAGCAACTGTTTCTGCCGCTCTTCGGGCATGGTGCCGCCCAGGGGATTGCTCAGGCGCGTGGTCAGCACCAGGGCCTTGATCGACCATTGGTTGGCTGCCAGTTGCAGGGCTTCCAGGCTCATGCCGGTGGCCGGATCGCTGGGGATTTCGATGACCTTCAGGCCCAGCAGATCGGCCAGTTGCAGCAAGCCGTAATAGGTCGGTGATTCGGCGGCGATCAGGTCGCCGGGACGGGTCAGCACCCGCAGCGACATCTGCAATGCATCGACACACCCATGGGTGATCACCACTTCGGAGGGGTCGACCACCACCCCGGCATCGCGCATACGGATCGCCACCTGTCGCCGCAGCGGCTCGAAACCCGGGCTGAACATGTAGCTGAACGCCCGCGGGCTTTGGAAACGCGTGACCTTGGCCAGTTGCTGATGCAGCGCGCGCACAGGCAGGTAGTCGACACTCGGCACGGCGGCGCCGAGCGGGAACACGCCTTCGCGACGGGATTCCACCAACACCTGTTGAATGATGCTGCTGCGGGTGACCAACCCTGGACGCTCGACCCGGGCGATGTCCGGCGTGGGCGCAGTGAGCGCCGGCGTCTGGTGCACGTAATACCCGGACTGCGGCCGCGCGCGAATCAAACCCTGGTCTTCCAGGTTCGCGTAGGCCTGCAACACGGTGGCGTGGCTGACGTTGAGCTGGGAGCTCATTTTGCGTACCGAAGGCACGCGCTCGCCCGGTTGATAGACACCGCGGCGGATATCCTCAGCCAGCTGCTGGGCGATACGTTGGTAGAGCAACAGATTGGTCATGACGCAGCACTCGATTTCACGGGTATTTTATTTTTGTGTGAAACATACCGGCACAGTTTAGAAGTGTACGGGGACAGTTGCCACAATAGTCGAGCGCGGGCGGCAGTGATAGAAAAAACTGTAAGGGTTGCGAACTGAATCGCGGGCATAAAAAACCCGATCATTGATCGGGCTTATGTGGGAGCTGTCGAGCTTCAGCGAGGCTGCGATGCAGGCGCTGCGGTCTCGCAGGTGCACCGAGGCGATCCTGTCGCAGCCTCGCTGGGGCTCGACAGCTCCTACAGGAATCACCCCTCCATCTTGAACAACAGGTTCAGCGAGCAGCGCCCAGCTGGCCTTTTTCGTCGGAGAACACAATTTCTACCCGACGGTTCTGCGCCCTGCCCCGCTCAGACGCGTTGGCTTCGACCGGATACTGATCGCCGTAGCCTTCGACCTGAATGCGTTTTTCGTCGATCCCGAGGTCGCTCAGTACATCCGCAACCGCTTGAGCGCGGTCCCGGGACAGTTTGATATTTTCCTGTTCGCCGCCGGTATTGTCGGTGTAACCCTCGATGCGCACCACGCGCTTGGGGTTCAGCTGCAGGAACTGCACCACTTTGAGCACGGTGCGGTTGGCCGAGTTTTGCAGCTCTGCATCACCCGTATCGAACAGCACGTCACCCAGGGTCATCACCAGCCCGCGATCAGGCTGGACGGTGGTCAGGCTGGATATCTGCGCCTCAATCCATTTGCCCTGTTGCTGAACGCTGGAGAGCTTGGCTTCACGCAGGGCCAGTTGCAGGCGCTGGCGTTCCAGCTCCAGCTTGACCCCACGCTCCTGATTGAGTGCCTGCTCGGTGTGTTCCCGGGCAATCGCGCTGTAGCGCTGGCTCAGGTAGGCGTAATGCGCCACATCGGCGCCGCTGCCCCAGAAGCTGGAGAAACGGTCGGCACGGGCCAGGGACTCACCGGCGCGAATCACGTCCTTGGGTGCGATACGCAGCACATTCGAATCTTCCTTGACCTTCTGGAAGTCAGTGCTGGCCTGTTGCAAGGCGAGGTTACTGTCGGGATGGGTCGCACAACCACCCAGCGCACTGCCCAGCAACACCACACAGCTCAACCCACGCATCAACGGGCTCATTGGGCGTCTCCCAACTGCAACTGCTTGCGCAGGCGGGTGATACGGGTGTTGAGCACGTTCAGTTGCTCCTGGCTTTTGCGGGTCAGCACCCGCGCTTCCGCCAGGCGGGCGTCCAGCTCGGCTTCTTCAGCCTGCATGCGGGCGTCCTTGTAGGATTCATCGGCCATGTCGGCACGGGCCTGGGTGAACTTGTCTTCCGCCAGCTTCAGCTCGGGCGAATCGCTGGCAACGGCGCCCACGGCGTTGGCTTGTTCCAGGGCTTGCTGGGTCAGGCGCATTTGTTCATTCGGCGCAGGATCGGCTGCACATCCCGCCAGAGCTACAACGGCGAGGGCCGCGAAAAGAGGTCGAATAGTCACTGAAAATCCCTACTTTGTTGGGGTGCCGACGGGTTGCTGCAACTGCGCTTTCCAGCGCTCAAGATTGCTCTGCAGCGCGGTTTCCGCCAGACCGGACGCGGGCAATTCTGTCATCTTTTTGGCGAGCTGTCCGCGCAACCACGGATCGTTGCAGGCGGAGTTGTGGGAAATAGCCAGGTACAGGCCCGGCTGGTCGATGGGGATTTCCCGCGCCACCAGGTCGTTGCTCATGCCCAACGTCTGGGCCATGGCCATGCCGGAATAACGTCCGGCGAGCACGTAGTCCACTTCTCCCAATAGCAGTTTCTGGAACGCCGGGGTCAGGCTGGGCAGGCGCTGCAGGGTCAGTTGCTCACCGGCGAAGGTTTCAAAGTCGCGGCTCAGGCGCGCCCTTTCCGACACCGCGCCCTTGTGGCCCTGCAGGTCGCTGGCCTGGCTGTAGGCCAGGGAGGAATCCTTGCGGGTCCAGACCAGGTAATCGGTTTGCACCAATGCCGGGTGGATGTAGTCGAGGGAGTCCAGGGCGTCGAGGGTCAATGGCGCGTCGGCGAGGATGTCCATGCGCCCGCTGCGCACTTCTTCCAGCGCCAGGGAACGTTTGCCGCCGTACAGCAGGTCGATTTTCACCCCGAGGTCCTTGGCCACTTGCTGCAGCATGTCGGCGGTGGCGCCGATCAAGTGCGTGGGGTCCTGGGGATCACGCCACAGATAAGGCGGGGCGTCCGGGCTGCCGGTGATCACCAGGCGATCACATTTGCCCGCCGCCAGCGACACCGTCGGCAGCAGTGACAGGGCCAGCAGTACAGTCCAGGGACGCAATTCCATGGCAGGGTTCTCCAGTTGAAAAATTACCGGGCAAAAAAAAGCCCGGTCAAAAGACCGGGCTCTTTATAAGTGAAGCGGCTGGATTAGACCAGCTTCTCCAACTCGGGTACGGCTTCGAACAAGTCCGCCACCAGGCCGTAATCAGCCACCTGGAAGATCGGTGCTTCTTCGTCCTTGTTGATCGCAACGATCACCTTGGAGTCTTTCATACCGGCCAAGTGCTGGATCGCGCCGGAGATACCGACGGCGATGTACAGCTGTGGCGCAACGATCTTGCCGGTCTGGCCGACCTGCATGTCGTTCGGTACAAAACCGGCGTCGACGGCAGCGCGGGAAGCGCCGACCGCAGCGCCCAGCTTGTCGGCCAGGGCGTACAGGTGCTTGAAGTTGTCGCCGTTCTGCATGCCGCGGCCGCCGGAAACGACGATCTTGGCAGCGGTCAGCTCCGGACGATCGGACTTGGCCAGCTCTTCGCCAACGAAGCTGGAAGTGCCAGCGTCGTGGGCAGCAGCCACAGCTTCAACCGCAGCCGAACCACCTTCAGCTGCAACCGGGTCGAAACCGGTGGCACGCACGGTGATGACTTTTACCGACGCAGTGGACTGCACGGTAGCGATGGCGTTACCGGCATAGATCGGACGCTTGAAGGTGTCGGCGCTTTCTACCGAAACGATCTCGGAGATCTGGTCAACGTCCAGTTGCGCAGCAACGCGCGGCAGGATGTTTTTGCCATTGGAGGTGGCGGCAGCCAGGATGTGGCTGTAGCCAGCGCCCAGCTCTGCAACCAGCGGCGCAACGTTTTCCGGCAATTGGTGAGCGTAGGCTGCGTTATCGGCAACCAGTACTTTGCTCACGCCAGCGATTTTGGCAGCGGCTTCAGCCACGGCGCCAACGTTTTGGCCGGCGACCAGCACGTGGATATCACCACCGATTTTGGCGGCGGCGGCAACAGTGTTCAGGGTGGCCGGAGCCACGACCTTGTTGTCGTGTTCTGCGATTACCAAGATAGTCATGGTTAGATTACCTTCGCTTCGTTTTTCAGTTTCTCGACCAGTTCAGCCACCGACTTGACCTTGATGCCCGCGCTGCGTGCAGCCGGCGCTTCGACTTTTACGGTCTTGTTGGTGGAGGCGGTGGAAACGCCCAAAGCATCCGGAGTCAGCACTTCGAGAGGCTTCTTCTTGGCTTTCATGATGTTTGGCAGGGACGCGTAGCGCGGCTCGTTCAAACGCAGGTCGGTGGTGACGATGGCTGGCAGTTTCAGGGAAACCGTTTGCGCGCCGCCGTCGATTTCGCGGGTCACGGCAACCTTGTCGCCGCTCACTTCGACTTTCGAGGCGAAGGTGCCCTGACCGTAACCGGTCAGTGCAGCCAGCATCTGGCCAGTCTGGTTGTTGTCGCTGTCGATGGCTTGTTTGCCGAGGATCACCAGCGATGGCTGTTCCTTGTCGACAACAGCTTTCAACAACTTGGCAACGGCCAGGGAAGTCAGCTCTTCAGCGGATTCGACGAGGATGGCGCGATCGGCACCCAGCGCCAGGGCGGTACGCAGCTGCTCTTGAGCAGTGGTCGGACCGATGGAAACGACGACGATTTCAGTCGCAACGCCTTTCTCTTTCAGGCGTACGGCTTCTTCCACGGCGATTTCGCAGAAAGGGTTCATCGACATCTTGACGTTAGCGAGGTCGACGCCGGAATTGTCCGCCTTGACGCGAACTTTCACGTTGTAATCGACAACGCGTTTGACAGCTACAAGAACCTTCATGGATTCCTCGTTACTCTCCGGTGAAAAGAAAGTCGCCTAGGCGAACCTGGCGGTTTGATGCTCATCGGCACACAAGGGCACCTCCAAAAACACCGGCAATCGTCGGCGGGGGACCTTGCTCACGGGAGTGATGACCGTTCGTCAGCGGTGACTGAGAGGTCATTCATTATCGTGGCGTGTAAACTGCGCGCCATCGTGGCTCGCGCGTCACCCTTATTTGCCTTCAGCCTGTCTTTCGAGGTGGCCTTGAAACCCACAGTCTGCCTACGGGATGCGCAAAACCGACCGTATATTGACCGGAACGCCTATTCCGGTCAATACGCCAAAATGGTCAGTTATAAGCCGCGTTGCTTTGATTTACCTAGCTTGCGGGCAATTCAAACAAACGTTTGTATTGGACGCTGAGAGTGGTGTAGATATAATGCGCCACCTAGAGAGAAAGGTGGGTCGTCCCCTGCCCCTTGCATGAGATTGATGCAGGCATTGTGGGACGGATTACCGAACCTCCACCCATTAGAAAAAAAAGCCGTTGAGCCTTGAGTAGGAGATAGCCTGTGGAACGCGAATACATGGAATTCGACGTGGTCATCGTCGGCGCTGGCCCGGCAGGCCTGTCTGCCGCCTGCCGATTGAAGCAGAAGGCCGCCGAAGCCGGTAAGGAAATCAGCGTCTGCGTGGTCGAAAAAGGCTCCGAAGTCGGCGCTCATATCCTGTCCGGTGCCGTGTTTGAACCCCGTGCCCTGAACGAACTGTTCCCGGACTGGAAAGAACTCGGTGCACCGCTCAACACCCCTGTTGTGCGTGATGACATCTATGTACTGCGCTCCAGCGAAGCTTCCACCAAAGTGCCTGACTTCTTTGTGCCCAAGACCATGCACAACGAAGGCAACTACATTATTTCCCTGGGCAACCTGTGTCGCTGGCTCGCCCAGCAGGCCGAAAACCTGGGTGTGGAAGTCTACCCAGGCTTCGCCGCCCAGGAAGCGCTGTTCGACGAAAACGGCGTGGTGCGCGGGATCATCACCGGTGACCTGGGCGTCGACCGTGAAGGCAACCCGAAAGAAGGCGTCTACACCCCGGGCATGGAACTGCGTGGCAAGTACACGCTGTTCGCCGAAGGTTGCCGTGGCCACATCGGCAAGCAACTGATCCAGCGCTTCAACCTGAACAGCGACGCCGACGCCCAGCATTACGGCATCGGCCTGAAGGAAATCTGGGAAATCGACCCGGCCAAACACCAGCCAGGCCTGGTGGTGCACACCGCCGGTTGGCCGCTGGACATCATGAGCGCCGAGAACACCGGCGGTTCGTTCCTCTATCACCTGGAAAACAACCAGGTGGTCGTCGGCCTGATCGTCGACCTGTCCTACAGCAACACCTTCCTGTCGCCATTCGACGAGTTCCAGCGCCTCAAGCATCACCCCGTGCTGGCCCAGTACCTGGAAGGCGGCAAACGCATCAGCTACGGCGCCCGTGCCATCTGCAAAGGCGGCCTGAACTCGCTGCCGAAAATGGTGTTCAAGGGCGGCGCGCTGATCGGCTGCGACCTGGGCACCCTGAACTTCGCCAAGATCAAGGGCAGCCACACCGCTATGAAGTCCGGCATGCTCGCCGCTGACGCCGTGGCTGACCGCCTGTTCGCCGAATCCGAAGGCGGTGACGAACTGACCGCTTACGTCGACAGCTTCAAGAACAGCTGGCTCTACGAAGAACTGTTCGCCAGCCGTAACTTCGGCCCGGCGATGCACAAGTTCGGCCCGATCATTGGTGCCGGCTTCAACTGGTTCGACCAGAACATCCTCGGCGGCAAAATGCCGTTTACCCTGCACGATACCAAGCCGGACTACGCCTGCCTCAAGCTGGCCAAGGACAGCAAGAAGATCGACTACCCGAAACCCGACGGCAAGCTGAGCTTCGACAAGCTGAGTTCGGTGTTCATCTCCGGTACCAACCACGAAGAAGAACAACCGTGCCACCTGAAGCTGAAAGACCCGAGCATCCCGATCGGCACCAACCTGCCGCTCTACGATGAACCGGCGCAGCGCTACTGCCCGGCCGGCGTGTATGAAGTGATCACCAAGGAAGACGGCGAGAAGCGCTTCCAGATCAACGCCCAGAACTGCGTGCACTGCAAGACCTGTGACATCAAGGACCCTTCGCAGAACATTACGTGGGTGACGCCGGAAGGTGCGGGTGGGCCGACTTACCCGAATATGTAATCCGCTGCTTGAACAGAAGGCTCCCAAATGGGGGCCTTTTTTGTAGCCCGGAAAAAGACCCATCGACTCGGTCAAATGTGGGAGCGGGCTTGCTCGCGAAAGCGGTGTATCAGTC
>NZ_JBSVWQ010000109.1:0-19684 GCF_054071215.1 Pseudomonas sp. SDO5522_S412
TTGTTGGCTGACCCACCGCTTTCGCGAGCAAGCCCGCTCCCACATTTTGATTGTGCTGTTTTCAGGTTTTTGGCTGCAACAACAGCGCCACCAACGCACTCCACCCTGTCTGATGCGAAGCCCCCAACCCCCGCCCGGTCTCGCCATGAAAATACTCATGGAACAACACCAGGTCGCGGCTCGCCGGGTCCGCCTCCAACTGTGCATACCCCACCATCGACGGCCTCGAACCGTTCTCATCCCTCAGAAACAAACGCGTCAACCGCTGACTGAGCCCATCGGCAACCTCCTCCAGCGACGCCAGATACCCACTCCCCGCCGGATACTCCACCGAGAAATTATCCGCGTAGTACCGATGAAACTCCCGCAGCGACTCAATCAGCATGTAATTGACCGGCATCCACAAGGGCCCACGCCAGTTGGAGTTACCCCCATACAACCGCGAATCCGACTCTGCCGGCTCATAACGGGCACACAGGGTATTGCCATTCATCTTCAGCGCCAGCGGCTCTTCGGCAAACGCTTTCGACAGCGACCGCACACCAAACGTCGAGAGAAACTCAGACTCATCCAGCATGCGCCGCAGCAAATCCTTGGTTCGCTCACCCCGCAACAACGCCAGCAACAGCCGATTCCCCTGCCCCGGCTCGTTCCAGCGCGACACCAACTTGGCCAGGTCCGGCCGATGCTTCATAAACCCCAGCAACCGCTCGCGCAGCCCCTCCAGCCCTTCATGCTCGCGCTGCTCCAGCACCAGCACCGCAAACAGCGGCATCAGGCCGACGATAGAACGCAGCCGCACCGGCTCACTTTCACCGCCCGGACGATGCAGCACGTCATAGAAAAACTGATCCTGCTCATCCCATAAGCCTTCGGCGCCATCGTCAACGCGGTTGATCGCCCCGGCGATGTACAGGAAGTGCTCAAAGAACTTCACCGCGATATCCACATACACGACATTGCGTTTGGCCAATTCCAGGCCGATACGCATCAGGTCCAGCGCGTACGCCGCAACCCACGCTGTGCCGTCCGCCTGGTCCAACTGATAACCCGGCGGCAAATCAGCCGAGCGATCAAACAGCGCAATGTTGTCCAGCCCAAGAAACCCACCCTGGAACAGGTTGCGGCCCTCGGCGTCCTTGCGGTTGACCCACCAGGAAAAATTCAGCAGCAGCTTGTGGAAGATCCGCTCCAGGAAATCCATGTCGCCCACGCCATTCAGCGCCTTGTCCTGCTGATACACCCGCCAACTGGCCCAGGCATGCACCGGCGGGTTGGCGTCGTCAAAACGCCACTCGTAGGCCGGCAACTGACCGTTGGGGTGCATGAAACGGTCTTTCACCAACAGCAGCAGTTGCTGCTTGGCGTAACCCGGATCCATCAGGGCAAACGCCACGGCCTGGAAACCCTGGTCCCACGAGGCATACCACGGGTACTCCCAGGTGTCGGGCATCGAGAGAATGTCGAAATTCGACAAGTGCCGCCAATGGGTATTACGGATATGCAAACGCTCGGGCGGCGGCGCGGGCTGGGCCGGGTCGCCGTCGAGCCATTGATTCACGTCGAAGTAGTACAGCTGCTTGGACCACAGCAACCCGACCAGGGCCTGGCGCTGCACATTGCGTGCGTCTTCATCGGCGATGCCCTGTTGCAGCGCCGCGTAAAAGTCATCGGTCTCCTGGCGGCGCTCTTCGAATAGCTTGCGCGCATTGATCCACGGCGCCTCCACCGGGGCGAAGCGCAGGTACAGGGTTTTGCTTTCCTGGCCCGCCAGCTCGAGGATGAAACGCGCAGCCACCTTGGTACCCGCATCCCGGCGAATCGCTGCTTGCGCCCCCGTGGTCACATAGTCGTTGATCCCGTCCTTGAACGGCCCCGGCGCCGGTTGCCCGTCCAGCCTGGGGTAGTTGGTTTCGTTCTCGCAGAACAGCCATTCCACCCCGTCCTGGCCCCAGGCACTCAGGTGGCGATCGAACAGCTCATGGTGCCGCGCCACCACCTGTTCGCCCTCCAGGCGCAATTCAGGCTTGGGGGCATCGTGGGTCCAACTCCAGTCGTTGCGCGCCCACAGGTGCGGCATCACCTGCAAGCGTGTGGGCTGGTCCGATCGGTTGTGCACGGTGATGCGCATGAACACGTCATCGGGCTGGTGCTTGGCGTATTCCACCGTGACGTCGCAGTAGCGGTTGTCTTCGAAAACCCCGGTATCGAGGATTTCGTATTCGGCATCCCCCAGGCCACGCCGGGCGTTTTCGGCGATCAGGTCGTCATAGGGAAAAGCCGCGTGGGGGTATTTGTAGAGCATGCGCATGTAGGCATGGCTCGGCACGCCATCGACGAAAAAGTACAGTTCCTTGACGTCTTCGCCGTGGTTGCCCTCGGCGTTGTTCAGGCCGAACAGGCGCTCCTTGATGATCGCGTCGCGCTCGTTCCACAGCGCCAGGCCCAGGCACCAGCGCTGGGCCTTGTCGCTGAAGCCCGCCAGGCCATCCTCGCCCCAGCGGTAGGCGCGGCTGCGGGCATGTTCGTGGGGGAAGTAGCGCCAGGCATCGCCGTCGGCGCTGTAGTCTTCGCGCACCGTGCCCCATTGCCGTTCGCTCAGGTAGGGGCCCCAGTCACGCCAGCGTTCGCCGTCAGGTTTGGCCAGGCGCTGGCCTTCAATCGTTTCCAGAATGTTCGTCGCAGGCTGTGCCGTCATCGAGTCTTCCGTCGCGTTCAGAGGTGACGGCCAGTGTAGAGCCCTTCGACGGTGAGATGCACGTGAAGCTGACGTCATCCAGCTCATTCATTTGCAGAATGAAGTCCAGAGGAATCTTCGTTTGCAAGGCGTCGGCAGGCCCAACAAAATCAGGCAACCGTGCCTTTCCTCTCTATAGCCGCCAGGAATTTTTCTATGCCCGCCGCCCGCCCAGTCAGCCCTGACGAGATTCGCAAAGGCTTCTCCAAGGCCATGTCCGACATGTACCGCGATGAAGTGCCGCTGTATGGCGCACTGATGGAACTGGTGGCCGAGACCAATGCCCGGGTGCTGGAAACCGACACCGCGCTGGCGCACCAACTGAAGCGCACCGGGGAAATCCAGCGCCTGGACAGGGAGCGCCACGGCGCCATCCGCCTGGGCACCGCTGAAGAACTGGCCACCATCAGCCGCCTGTTTGCGGTGATGGGCATGCAGCCGGTGGGCTATTACGACCTCACGCCGGCCGGGGTACCGGTGCACTCCACCGCCTTTCGCGCCGTGCATGAAAGCGCCCTGCAAACCAGCCCGTTCCGAGTGTTCACTTCACTGCTGCGCCTGGAACTGATCGAAAACCCGGAACTGCGGGCCTTCGCCCAGTCAGCCCTGGCCAAGCGTTCGATCTTCACCCCACGCGCCCTTGAGCTGATCCAACAAGCCGAAGCCGACGGCGACCTCGATGCCGCCCATGCCGAAGAGTTTATCCAGCAAGCCCTGGAAACCTTCCGCTGGCACCACACCGCCACCGTCACGGCCGCGCAATACCAGCAACTGAGCGACCAGCACCGGCTGATCGCCGACGTGGTCGCCTTCAAGGGCCCGCACATCAACCACCTGACACCGCGCACCCTGGACATTGACCAGGTGCAGGCGGCAATGCCCGGCAAAGGCATCACCCCCAAGGCGGTGATCGAAGGCCCGCCCCGCCGCCAGTGCCCGATACTGCTGCGCCAGACCAGCTTCAAGGCCCTGGATGAAGTCATTGCCTTTACCGATGCCAAGGGCAGCCACAGCGCGCGCTTTGGTGAAATCGAACAACGCGGCGTGGCGCTGACCCCCAAGGGCCGCGCGCTGTACGACCAATTGCTGAATGCCGCACGGGATGAATTGGGCGCGTTTCCGAATGAGGCCAATGCCGGGCGCTACACCGAATTGATGGAGCAGCACTTCCAGGCGTTTCCCGATAATTACCAGCAGATGCGTGAGCAGGAGCTGGCGTACTTCCGCTATTTCGTAACCGAGAAAGGCTTGGCCGCCCAGGACAAGTTTAAAACCCTGGACGAACTGATCGCCGCCGGCCACGTGGACGTGGAGCCGTTGGTGTACGAAGATTTTCTGCCGGTGAGTGCGGCGGGGATTTTCCAGTCGAACCTGGGGGATGCGGCTCAGAGTCACTACGCGGCCAACTCCAACCAGGCCGAGTTTGAAAAGGCCTTGGGTCGCCAGACTATCGACGAGTTGAAGTTGTACGGTGAAACCCAGCAGCGCTCGATTGACGAATGCAAGCGCGCGCTGCTGGCTTGAAAGAGAGAGTTCGCCCGGCCACAGCGCATTCCATGCGCCGTCTAAGAGCCCCAGTGCCGGGCGAACGGTTGGCATGATAGGCAGCGACGGGGTCGCTGTCTTTCAGGCAATTCTGAACAAATATTTTACTTGGCCGCGGCTTTCTCCAACTGCTCGACGATCTTGTCTTTGATCAACAGGCGTTTCTTCTTCAGCTTCTCCAGCTCCTCGTCACCGCCGCTTGAGGACTCAAGCTCCAGCACCTCCTTGTCGGCGCTGTCGTATTGGTGGAGCAGCGAATCCAATCGGTTATCGCTCGCCCTGCGTTCATGAATAGCTTCCTTGCTCAAACCCAGGTCCTGATACAGGTCGTGTTTCACTGGCATGGAGTACCTCCGCAAGTTGATCATTGACTGAATGCCCCTTGAAGCTAGCCCATCCGGCGGGCTCTTGTCATGTTTGAGATCAACCTGTCGCGTTTGCGTCCCCGTTCGTCGCGGGGCAGACGATTTCATAAAACCTTTGGCGCACGCTGCCCTCCACTGTAGATCGTCACCCGATGGAGAACAGGTTCCATGAATCACGCTGCCAACGCTGTCGACACCCAGTGCATCAACACCATTCGTACCCTCGCCATGGACGCTGTGCAAAAGGCCAACTCCGGCCACCCCGGCACGCCCATGGGCCTGGCGCCCGTCGGTTACACCTTGTGGAGCCGCTTCCTGCGTTATCACCCCGAGCACCCCGACTGGCCCAACCGTGACCGTTTCGTATTGTCGGTGGGCCATGCCTCGATGCTGTTGTATTCGCTGCTGCACCTGGCCGGTGTGGTGGAGATTGATGCCCACGGCAAGCGCTCCGGCCAACCGGCCATCAGCCTGGACGACATCAAGCAGTTCCGGCAGATGAGCTCCAAAACCCCCGGCCACCCCGAATACCGCATGACCACCGGTGTGGAAACCACCACCGGCCCCCTCGGCCAGGGGTGCGCCAACAGCGTCGGCATGGCCATGGCCGAGCGTTGGCTGGCCAAGCGTTTCAACCGTGACGACCAGGTGCTGTTCGACTACAACGTCTACACCCTGTGCGGCGACGGCGACATGATGGAAGGCATCAGCAGCGAAGCCGCGTCCATCGCCGGGCACTTGAAGCTGGAGAACCTGTGCTGGATCTACGACAACAACACCATCAGCATCGAAGGCCACACCGAACTGGCCTTCAGCGAAGACGTGATCAAGCGTTTCCAGGCCTATGGCTGGCACACCTTGCACGTCACCGATGCAAACAACCTGCTGGCTTTGAGCGACGCGCTTAGCACCTTCCAGAAAAACACTGGGGCACCGACGCTGATCGTGGTCGACAGCGTGATCGGCTATGGCTCGCCCCACAAGCACAACACCGCGTCGGCCCATGGCGAGCCTTTGGGCGATGAAGAAATCCGCCTGACCAAAGCCGCGTACGGCTGGCCCGAAGACTCAAGCTTCCTGGTGCCGGATGAAGCGCGCACGGTCCTGCGGGATGCACTGCTCAAGCGCAGCAAGCCGCTGTATGAGCAATGGACTGAGACCCTGTCCCACCTCGAACAGTACGAACCGGAACTGGCCGATGAACTGCGCCGCATGCGTGCCGGCGAGATGCCCGAGCATTGGCAGGAGCAACTGCCGAGCTTCGCCGCGGATGCCAAGGGCGTCGCCAGCCGTGCCGCCGGGGGCGAGGTGTTGAATGCGTTTGCCAAGCAGATCCCGTGGCTGCTGGGGGGCTCGGCAGACTTGTCGCCGTCCACCAAGACCAACCTGACGTTCGACGACGCCGGGCGCTTCAGCGCCGAGAACTACGGCGGGCGCAACCTGCACTTCGGCATTCGTGAACATGCCATGGGCGCGATTGCCAACGGCATGGCGCTGTCGTACCTGCGGCCCTACACCTCGACCTTCCTGGTGTTCAGCGACTACATGAAACCGCCGATTCGCCTCGCGGCAATCATGGAGCTGCCGGTGGTGTTCGTGTTTACCCATGACTCGATTGGTGTCGGCGAAGACGGCCCCACTCACCAGCCCATCGAACACCTGACCCAACTGCGGGCCACCCCGGGTTTGCTGACCCTGCGCCCGGGCGACGCGAATGAAACCCTGGAAGCCTGGAAGATCGCCCTGGCCCAGACCCATCGGCCGACCTGCGTGGTGCTGTCGCGGCAGAACCTGCCGACCCTGGACCGCACGAAATACGCAGCGGCGTCGGGTACATCCCGTGGTGCTTATGTGCTGGCCGGCGCCGATAAGCCCCAGGTGATCCTGATGGCCACCGGCAGTGAAGTCAGCCTGGCGGTAGACGCCTATGAGCAACTGAAGACTGAAGGCGTGGCGGCGCAAGTGGTGTCGATGCCGAGCTGGGAACTGTTCGAAGAACAGGACCAGGCCTACCGCGACAGCGTGCTGCCACCCGCAGTGAAGGCACGACTGGTGGTGGAACAGGCCGGCCCGTTGGGTTGGGATCGCTACGTGGGGCAAACCGGGGCCAAAGTGGTGATGAACAGCTTTGGCGCCTCGGCACCGCTGTCCAAGTTGCAGGCCAAGTTCGGCTTTACCCTGGACAATGTGGTGAAGCTGGCGAAGGAGCAAGTCAGGCTCAACAGCTGACCCAGTGCATGCATGCCGGGCGTGGCCTACCGAGGCAAACCTCGGCGCCACGCCCTGCTGCTCATTTCCCGCCGGTGACATCCAGGAACGTACCGGTGATGAAGGACGCCTCGGCGCCTGCCAGCCACAGGATCGCCCGAGCCACTTCTTCAGGCTGACCGCCGCGGCCCATGGGGATCGAATCCTTCACGCGATCAACCCGCCCTGGCTCCCCGCCACTGGCGTGAATGTCGGTGTAGATATGCCCCGGGCGGATGCAGTTGACGCGTATTCCCTCCCTGGCCACTTCCTTGGCAAACCCGATGGTGAAGGTCTCGAGAGCCCCCTTTGATGCGGCGTAGTCGACATATTCGTTGGGGCTGCCCAGCCGGGCGGATGCCGACGAGATATTGATCACGGCACCACCCCGCCCCTGGTGACGAAACGACATGCGCTTCACCGCTTGCTGGGCACACAGCATCGGCCCGATCGCGTTGACCGCGAAAATCCGCTGCATCCGCTCGAACGGCAAGTCTTCGACCCGGGACTGCAACGCGTTGATCCCGGCGTTGTTAACCAGCACATCGATGCGCCCGAACGTCCGATCTATCGCCGCAAATAACTGGACGACCTGCTCCGGGTCTGCGCTGTCCGCGCGTACGGCCAACGCCCGGCGCCCTGCCGCTTCTACATCCGCCACCACCGCGAGGGCGGCAGACTCATCGGAAACGAAGCTGATCGCCACGTCATAACCTTGTGCGGCGGCCAGCCGCGCGGTGGCGGCGCCAACGCCACGACTTCCACCTGTTATCAGAATCAGCGGTGCCTGCGGGACGGTATCCATTGCGCGAACCTTCATGTGGTGGTGAGAAATGCTTTACCTGTCCTCAGCCAATGAGGATGGTGCCGGTGGCGATCACCACGCAAGCCAATACCTTACGCACCGTCAGTGTCTCGCCCAGGAAGAAATAGCCGATCAGTGCCGCAAACAGCACGCTGGTCTCGCGCAAGGCCGAGACCGCGCCCATGGGCGCACCGGCCATGGCATAGATAATGATTCCGTAGGCCAGGAGCGACACCAGCCCACCGGCGAAGGCCGTGAAAAACCCGGGCCGCAGGCTGAACAGACTTTTCGGGCCCCGCAGGCCGATATACACCCCCGGCATCAACACGCCCCACAAGGCGCACATCCACACCGTATAGGCCATCGGCGCACCCGACAGGCGCGCGCCGATGCCGTCTGTCACGCTGTAGGCGGCAATGAAACAGCCGGTGCCCAGGGCGTATGGCAGGCTGGGAACGGCGAGCCGGCGCCCCCTGAACGCCAGGGAAATGATGCCGCCCGACACCAGGGCAATGCCCAGAAGCGAGCTGGCCGAGACACTCTCCCCGGCAAACACGGCGGCACCCAGGGTGATCAGCACCGGCGAGGAGCCCCGTGAAATCGGATAGGTCTGCCCCAGGTCTCCGACTTTGTAGCTGCGCACCAGGAACAGGTTGTAGCCCACGTGCAGCACCGCTGACAGCACCACATAAAACCAGCTGGCTGGCGCCGGAGGGTCCAGGAACACCGCAACGCCGCCACTGGCGATAGCGACCGCCAGGCACATCACCGTCATCGACCAGAGTCGATCGGCGCCGCCACGCAGCAGCGCATTCCAACTGGCGTGCAGTAAGGCAGCGAAGAGGACCAGGAGAATAATGGGATAAGGCATGCGCCCATCCTAAGCAAACCGGCGCCTTAACTGAAGCGAAGTCTGCTCATTGAAGAATGAGCAAATCCTCATGCTTTATTCATAAGCCAGTCCGGCGTTTACGGCTTCCTGCATCAGCCAATCACGAAAGCTGACGATATGCGGCTGGGACTCGATGCCTTTGGGGCAGACAAAGTAATAAGCGACCGGTGACGGGAACGGCACATCGAACAGCCTCACCAGACTGCCATCGCTCAGCTCTGACTCCACATGCCCACTGCGCGCCAATGCAATGCCCTGGCCGAGCAAGGCCGCCTCTATCGTCATGTTGGTATCCGCAAACCTGACACTTTCCTTGAGCGGCGCAATCGCCAGCCCGACGTGCTGGAACCATACTTCCCACTTCGGCACCAGGTCGGCGCCGTCGCGCATCAGCAAGGGATAGCGCAGCAATTCGGCGGGTGTGTGTGGCCGGCCAAAGCGTTTCAACAGATCGGGACTGGCCACCGGAAAAATCTGCTCGCGGAACAGGAACTCCGAGTACAGCGCCGGGTAATTCCCGTTGCCCAGGCGGATCGCAACATCAGCCTCCGCGCTTGAAAAGTTGATGATCTTGTCGCTGGAGTCCAGGGTGACCAATATTTCAGGGTGCCGTTGGGCCAGGCTTGGCAGTCGGGGCAGCAGCCATTTCAGCGCGAAGGAATAGGTGGTACTGACCTTGAGCCGGACCCTGCCCTTTTGCTCGCGCAGGTCCGCGAGTGTTGCCTCAAGGTTCATGAAAAACTCGCGCACGATCGGCGCAAGGGCTGCTCCGGCAGGCGTCAGGCTGAGTGACTTGCCCCGCTGGAACAACTGCAATCCCCAGAGTTCTTCAAGGTGCTTGAGCTGATGGCTGACGGCACTCTGGGTGACATGCAACTCTTCTGACGCCGAGGTGAAGGTTGCGTGGCGTGTGGCAACCTCAAAGGCGCGCAATGTCGAGGTGGGTGGCAGGTCTCTCATGGCATTGCTTCACCGCTTATGAATAGATGCTCATGATAGAACATCTATTCATTGCGCTGTGGGCCGCCCCTCAAACCAGCTGGAACCGCGCCGTGTTGTCGCTCAACGCCCGGCTGCCCTTGCTCAACCTATCCGCCGCCTGGTTCACCGCCCGCGCGCCGTCGAGCAATCGCCCGGCGGCCTGGTCAACCTGCTGGATATTGCCGCTCACTTCATCCGCCGTCGCTGCCTGTTCCTCAACCGCCGTGGCGATCTGCGCCAGGGTGTCAGTGACGCTCTGCACCGCGCTGGCGATCTCCCCCAGGCGATGGCCCAGGCCCGTGACGGACTCGGCATCGGTCACCGCCTGCTCACAGGCCACGCCCATCAGGGTGACCGCCTGGCTCACCGTCGCGCGCAAACTGTCGACCGTGCCGGCGATCTGCGCCGTGGAGGCCTGGGTCCGTTGCGACAGGCTGCGCACCTCATCGGCCACCACCGCAAAACCCCGCCCCTGTTCACCAGCCCGCGCAGCCTCGATGGCAGCGTTCAGCGCCAGCAGGTTGGTCTGCTCGGCGATACCCCGAATGGTGTCAACCACCGACTGGATCTGCTGGCCCTGCTGGCTGACGCGCTCCAATGCATCGGAGGTGTCGGTCAAGCGCTGGTTGAGTTGCTGGATACTCGCGGTGGTGCGCTGGCTGTCGCGGCTGCTGTCTTCGGCAATCTGCCGGGTTTTCTGCGCGCTGCCGGAGGCCTGTTCGCAGCTCTTGGCGACGCCCATGGAGGTCGCGGCCAACTGTGTGGCGGCCGCTGCAATCTGGCTGATCTGCTGTTGCTGGTCTTCCACTTCGGTCAGCGTGCTGCCCGATTGCGAATTGAGTGTCAGCACCGCAGAGCCCAACTGCTGCGTCTCGTGATTGACCCCCAGCAGGCTGGTGCGCAACTGCACCACCGCCACGTTGAGCGCCGTGCTGATGGCCGCCAGTTCATCGCGCCCTTCCACCGCCACTTCAACGCACAGATTACCGTCGCGCAGGGATTCGGCCAGGGTGGTGATGCCGCTGGCACTGCGGCGAATCGATGCCTGCAAGCACACGAACAGGTACAGGGCTGCCAGCGCCAGCACGCTGAACGTCACCGCCACCGGGATGAATTGCTTGAGCGAGCTGTCGCGGTAGTAACCCAGGCGCGCGTCCAGCGAGGTCAGCGACTGTTTACGCAACGCGCCGAGGGCGCCAAGCATGCCATCCACACTGCGTTCGAAGCCGGTGGTATCGAGCTTGATGGTGCCGCCGAACACGCCTTCGTCCAGGGTCTTCAGTTCGTTGTCCAGCAGTTGCAAGCTGTCGTCGTATGGCGCGATCCAGGTTTGCAGCCCCGGGTATTGCTTGGCCTTGAGGGATGCGGCGGCCTTGACCAACTGGTCCCTTGCGTCGCCGATGCGACCGCGCAAATCACGCATCTGCAAACGGCTTTGCAGGGTGAACTGCCCCGATGCGATGGATGACTGCCCGACGCTCGCCATACGCCCGATACGCTCGATCAGGTCGGGGGTTTGCTGGGTGGAAATCTGCATCAGCAAATAGGTTTCAAGCCACGGATCGAGGATCAACCCGGTGTCCATGGTGATCTGTTCGCGCAGGGTTTGCATCGCGCTCAGCGCAGACGTGAAACGGTCATAACCATCCGGCCACCAGCCCACGGTGCGCAGGGATTGGGAATCCATGCCCGTGACCGAGGCTTGCAATGCCTCAAAACGTGCAAGGGTATCCGGGCGGGCGTTCTGGGCTTTGAGGGCCTCGCCCAGGGCCTGCACGCTTTGCAGGATCAGCGGGAAATTGGTATCGACCGCAGTCATGGCCGCCTTGGCCGCGGGTGTCTGGTCGTGGAGGATGTCGGCAGCTTTCCAGCGCGCCGCCAGGTTGCGCTGGGCGGTCAGTTGGGCGTCCAGGGCATCCAGCGCCAGCAGTTCGCGCACCCCGGATTGCTCATTGGAAATCACCGTCAGCTTGGTGCGGTACTCCTGCGCGATCATCCACAGGCTGCCCGCCAGGGGCAGCATGAACAGGAAAAAAAGGATCTGGAACTTGCGCGCGAATCCAAAACGTCCGAGCAGGCGGATACCTGGCGACAACACACTTTGCATGTCCGACTACTCCTAGAACCACTCGCCTCAACAGCGAATCAAGCTTTGAAATGATTGACGGCAAAATGCCATGTCATTGATTAAGCTGGCTCTAGCAAGAAACGGACCGCTGTTGTCGGGCCCGCTGGATAGGCGGGACGTCGTGCAAAACACGCTGTACCGTGCGCGAAAATGGGGCGAAAGCACTCAGCGCAGGTGGCAGAACGGTAACCGTCTGACCAATACCGCAAGCGTAAGGGCAGCCGACAACCTGTGGCGAGGGAGCTTGCTCCCTCGCCACAGGGTGAGTGCTTGCTGAATCAGGAGTGCCAATGGACGGCGCGCCCGGAATTTCGGCGGAGAGCGGGATTTACTTTCTGGGTTTGCCGAACCTGGTGAACCTTTTGCTGTGGGGAAATTGATGCAGCTCGGACTCACATGGCAGACGTTGGCGACGGGTCCTCACAAAACGTGTTGAGAGGCTGCTTCGGGTCGACGCTCTTCGGAATGTACGTTCCAGAAAGGCATCGGAAACAAACTGCTGCGTAGCGTCCTGGCCTATGCGAAATCCCAGCCTCAGCTTTTGCTCGTTCAACTCACCCTCACCGAGGGTAATTTGCTTGTGGATCATGGCAGCACACGCACAGCTTGTTGCCATCAGTATCTCGAAAATACGCGCCGTAATAATCGGGGTGGTAGTGAGGCCTTAATCCAGGCTCTCCTTCACATATCCCGCCGAGCGCCAACGCCGCTGTATAACTTCTTCTAACCGCTTCCCGACTGGGCGCAAGTAGCCCCACCATCTGCCCATTCCCGGGTGCACTCGGGTTGCCATCAAATGGCGCCCCAATGACGAAGATCGGACGAGGTGCGGTTTCAGCCACCCAACCGGCCCACGGTTTATCCGCATCGCAAAATTTCAACCTGAGGCCCAACTCAGCCATCACCTTCGAATAGAAAGCAAAAGCCCGATCAAAATCACCTGTACCTAAAAACACATGGGAAATCATGGTGGCTACCCTGGGGCAATGAATGCCCATGAGTCTGGCGCGAAATGATTGCTGGCGAAAGCCTGATGACTCCGTCCGGCATATGTACGGCTCCCCTCCCCTCATACGCTCATAAAAACCGCAAATCCCAACAATCCGCAGGGTGCCGCCCGGCATTTCGTCAACCCATAATGGGCTTACAACAATAAAGGGGCTCACCCCGGGGCGTGTAAGCCATGTACAGAGACCATATCGTCAAGACCCGCATGACGGACAGCGCGGTATTCATGGGCGCGGTGGCCGTGGTGATTTTCATCATCACGCTCGCCTGCGGCGTCGGTGAAGGCCGCCTCTCCCACTTGATGGGCCCCATCGTTCTCGACCTGAAGGCACCACTGGCACGAGATATTGCAGTGGGCGGCACGTTCACCCTGACGGTGGTGCTGAACCTGTTCATCCTTGGCCGCTTTCCCTTGCGCGCGCAGATCATCACGGTCTGGTGCGAGTTGCTGGTGCTGTTCCTGTTGTTCTTCGACACCTTCAACCTTTCCTACAGTTTCATCGCGACCAAAATCGGCTTCATGATCACCCAGGGGGTGTTCACCACCGTCTACGTGTCGGCGATTTCGATTGCGATTGCGTTCGTCCTGGCGCTGCTGGGCGCCACCGCGCGCTTGTCTTCCAACGGCTTCGCGATTGCGATTGCGAGCTTCTACACCTCGTTTTTCCGCGGCGTCCCGCTGCTGATCCAGATCTATCTGATTTACCTGGGCATCCCTCAGCTGGGTTATGTGGTCGGCGCGGTTCCAGCCGGGATCCTGGCGCTCTCGCTGTGTTATGGCGCCTACATGACGGAGATCTTCCGCGCCGGTATCAGCAGCATCTCGCGGGGCCAGTGGGAAGCCTCGCGGGCGATTGGCCTGAACCCGTTCCAGACGATGACCCGGGTGATTCTCCCGCAGTCCATGCGCCTGATCATTCCGCCAACGGGCAACCAGTTCATCTCGATGCTCAAGGACAGTTCGCTGGTGTCGGTGATCGGCGTCTGGGAGCTGATGTTCCTGGCACGAACCCAGGGACGCGCCGAGTTCCGGCACCTGGAAATGCTGATCACCGCCGCCGTGCTGTATTGGCTGCTGTCGATCGTGCTGGAAACCGTCCAGGCCCGCCTGGAAAAGCACTTCAACCGCGCCCATCGCTGAACCAGGAGCATGACGATGAATCAGCCCTCAATAGTCCCTGCTCCATACCCTGCAATATCGATTCAGGACATGCATAAATGGTATGGCGATTTTTATGTGCTCAAGGGCATCGACCTGCACATTGCCAGCGGTGAAATCGTGGTGGTCTGCGGGCCGTCGGGCTCCGGCAAGTCCACGTTGATTCGCTGCCTGAACCTGCTGGAAGACTTCCAGAAAGGCCACGTGTTCATCGAGGGCACCGAGTTGACCCGTGATGCCGCCTGCGTGGCGGGCATAAGGCGCCAGGTCGGCATGGTGTTCCAGCAGTTCAACCTGTTCCCGCACATGACGGTGCTGGAGAACCTCATGGTGGGACCGCGCCTGGTGAGCAAGCTCAGCGAGCCCCAGGCCCGCGAACTGGCCTATGAATACCTGGATCGGGTGCGCATCGGGAACCAGGCCGACAAATACCCCAGCCAGCTCTCGGGCGGCCAGCAGCAGCGCGTCGCCATTGCCCGGGCCTTGTGCATGCGCCCGCGCATCATGCTGTTCGACGAGCCCACGTCGGCCCTTGACCCCGAGATGGTCAAGGAAGTGCTGGACGTGATGGGCGAACTGGCCCAGGACGGCATCACCATGGTCTGCGTCACCCACGAGATGGGATTCGCCCGGCGGGTGGCCGACCGGATCATCTTCATGGATCTGGGCTGCATCATCGAGCAAGCCAAACCCACCGAGTTTTTTGACAACCCGCAGCACGAGCGTGCCCGGGAATTCCTGTCGCAGATTCTCAGCCACTGAGCAGCACCATCGAACCTTGCGAAGTCACCGATAAAAACAACAGGCACCGCACTCAAGATACTGGAGGCTTACCCATGATCTCGTTCACTCGCTTCTTCACCGCAGCCGCTGTCGCCACCGCCCTCACCAGCCTCACAGGCGCGGCCTGGGCGGGCTCGACCCTCGACCGCATCCATGAAACCAAGGTGATCAAGGTGGCCACCTCGGCCAACTGGCCACCGCAATCGTTCCTGGGCCCGGACAATAAGCTGCAAGGCTTCGATATCGACGTCGCCAGCGAAATCGGCAAACGCCTGGGCAGCAAAGTCGACTTCGTGACGCCCGAATACGGAATCATCACCGCCGGGCGCTGGTCGAGCCGCTGGGACCTGTCGGTCGGCTCCATGACGCCTACCACCGAGCGCACCCGGGTGCTCGACTTCCCCGCGATCTACTACTACACGCCGTATGTATTCGCGGTGCACAAGGACGCGGCCGAGACCAAAGTGGCGGACCTGAACGGCAAGATCATCGGCGTCGAAGCCGGTACGACTTCGGAGGACTATATCAACCGCCGCCTGAAGATCGACGCCGCCGATGTGCCGCCGTTCACTTACGAAGTCACCCCCGGCGAGGTTCGCACGTACGGCGACAGCATGGGCCCGCTGGATGACCTGCGCATGGGAGACGGGGTGCGCCTGAACGCAACCCTGTCCGCCCTGCCCACCATCGTCGCCGCCGTCAAGAATGGCTACCCCATCGTCAGGGTGGAAGGCAAACCCGCCTACTACGAACCCCTGGCCATCGCCGTGGACAAGGGCGATGAGGCGTTCAACAGCGCGCTGACCAAGATCGTCGCCGACATGAAAGCCGATGGCACGCTCAAGCAATTGTCAGAGAAATGGTACGGCGCCGACCTCACCCAGGTGCAGTAAAAAACCCCACAGGCCGTACAGGCGCCCCGTCCTCGACGCGGCGCGCTGTATGCCTGCGCCGCAAAAAAAGGACGGCCGACTTCATGTTCACCTATAACAACAATTACTACACCGCCACGATGCGCGACACGACTGAACGCCAGGCGCTGTGTGGCAACGCCCAGGCCGATGTGTGCGTGATCGGCGCCGGGCTGGCGGGGCTGAGCACGGCGTGGGAACTGGTCTCCCGCGGGCAGTCGGTGGTGCTGCTGGATGCCGGTCGCGTGGCCTGGGGAGCGTCGGGGCGCAACGGTGGCTTCGTGCTCCAGGGCTGGTCCGAAGGGTTGGCCGCCATCGAGCGACGCTGCGGCAAACCGACGGCCGCCGCGCTGTTCAAACTGTCGCTTGAAGGCGTCGAAATTGTTCGGGGCATGATCGCCGGTCATCAGTTGCCCGGCTGCACGCCAACCCCGGGGAAACTGAGTGTGGTGCGCTACGAAGATGGCGACAACCTGCAGCGCGTGCGGGACAAAATGGCCGCGGATTTCGACTTTCACCTCGACTACCTGGATCGCCAGGCGGTGCGCGAAAAGCTCAAGACCGAGCGGTATTTCCAGGCGCTGCGCGACAACCATGGCTTTCACTTCCACCCCTTGAACTATTGCCTCGGCCTGGCCCGACTGATCGAGCAAAGTGGTGGCAAAATCCATGAACGCTCGCCCATGACCGCCGTCGAAAGCCGCAACGGGCGACACCGGGTCATCACCGATCAGGGCACTGTCGATTGTGCCCATGTGGTGTACTGCTGCGGCGGCTATGGGGGGCCTGAGTTCGGCAAATTACGCCGCGCCTTCCTGCCGATCGCGACCTATGCAGTGCTGACCGAGCACCTGGGCGATCGCCTGGCCGAGGCGGTCTGTACCTCCGATGCCGTGGGCGATAACCGCCGGGCCTCGGACTATTACCGCATCGTCGAGGGCGACCGCCTGCTCTGGGGCGGCCGCATTACCACGCGCAACCTGCAGGATGAGAAACGCCTGGGGCAATTGCTGACGCAGGATATCCTCGACGTTTATCCGCAATTGCGCGGCATCAGGATCGACAAGGCCTGGTCCGGGTTGATGGGTTATGCGCGGCACAAGATGCCGCACATTGGCCCGCTGAGGCAGGGATTGTGGGCGTGTACATCATTTGGTGGCCATGGTATGAACACCGCGCCGATCGGCGCACGCGTCATCGCCGAGGCGATCTGCGGCGAAACCGATCGCTACCGCCTGTTCGATGCCTACGGCCTGGAATGGAATGGCGGCCCCCTGGGCCCGGCGGCCGCACAAACGGTTTACGCCGGCCTGAAAATGATGGATATGTTTCAGGAAAAGCGCTCGCAACACAGGGCGACTCATAAAAACTGAACCCCAGCGAGGGTCAAGGACGTGTCCATGGATACGCAGAATCCCGGTCCACTGTTTAACCTCACCGACAAGGACAGGCAATTGCTTGGCCTGCTGCAAGCCAACGCACGCGAACCCACCGCGTCATTGGCCCGCAAGCTCGGGGTCTCGCGCTCTGCGGTACAGGAGCGGATTACCCGCCTGGAAAAGGCCGGCGTCATCACCGGCTACAGCGTGCGCATCGACCAGGACCGACTTCAGCAGACGGTGACCTGCTTTACCATGACCTCCTGCACCAACAAGAGCTACACCGATGTGATGACCTCGCTGCGCAGGATGGAAGCGGTGCAGGCCGTGTATGCGGTCTCGGGAGAGTCCGATTTCATCATTCACCTGGCCACCGCCACCCTGAGCGAACTCAATGCCGAGCTCATCAGGATCAACATGATCAAAGGGGTGGCTCACACCGCTTCGCATATCGTGATGGAAACCAAGTTCAGCCGAAAACTGATGGTGTGAAGTGCTGCCGGCCGTGGGAAACCGCGCGCCTCACGCTCTCCCCTCGGCTGCCATAGGAACTCAGCCACCTGACAAGTCATTCCTTGCAAAATAATTCGCCTCAACGCAATATTAAAAGCAATTGCTTGGTTAATTACCTCAAGCCTGACGCTTATGCCCTTCGCCGGCTTCCATACCGCGAACGCATTACAAGGAATCGTTGATGCAAACCCAAGACAGCAGTTGGGGCGAGTTGCTTAGCGGCAAGAACGCCACGCGCTCCATTGCCCTTTCAGGCGGCATCGCGCTGTATGCCACCAACACCTACATCGCCACCACCATCCTGCCGTCGGTGGTGGCCGAAATCGGCGGCCTGGCGCTTTATGCGTGGAGCACCACACTGTACGTGGTGGCCTCGATCCTCGGTTCCGCCCTCACCTCCAAGCTGTTGCAACGCACCGGTCCACGGCTGGCGTATGCGCTGGCCACACTGGTGTTCATGGTAGGCGTGCTGATCTGTGCCCTGGCGCCGAACATGCCGGTGATGCTCGTGGGGCGCTCCATCCAGGGGCTGGGCGGCGGGGTCTTGCTGGCCCTGTGTTACTCGATGATCCAACTGGTGTTCGAAGAGCGCCTGTGGCCGCGCGCAATGGCACTGGTGTCGGGGATGTGGGGCGTGGCGACGCTCGTCGGCCCGGCGGTGGGTGGCGTGTTTGCCGAGATGGACGCGTGGCGCCTAGCCTTCGGCTCGATGGTGCCGGTGAGCCTGGCGTACATGGTACTCACCAGCCGCGCCCTGCCCCCGCGCGACACCACGGCGACCGCCACCGCCCGTTTGCCGGTGCCGCAACTGGTGCTGCTGGCGGGCGCGGTGCTGGCGGTGTGTGCCGGCAGCGTCTCGGCGCTGCCGAGCTGGAACCTGTTGGGTATCGCCACCTGCGTCGTGCTGGTGGTGCTGTTGATCCGCAAGGAGTCCAGCGCCACCGTGCGTCTTTTGCCCCGGGATGCATTGAAGTTCAGCACCCCGCTCTGCGCGCTTTATGCGACCACCTGCCTGTTGGTGATCGGCATGAGCAGCGAGATCTTCATGCCGTACTTTCTGCAGCACTTGCATGGCCAGTCGCCGCTGATCGCCGGTTACATGGCCGCGCTGATGGCGGCCGGCTGGACGGTCTCGGAAATCATCAGCTCCGGCTGGACCGGCCGCGGTCCACATCGCGCCATCATCGCGGGGCCGCTGTTTATCGTGGCGGGCTTGATGATGCTGGCGATCACTACGCCCATCGCCAGCCAGGGCGAATGGACATTGCTGGCCCCTATCTGCCTGGGGCTGTTCCTGGTGGGGTTCGGCATCGGCCTGGGTTGGCCGCACCTGCTGACGCGCATCCTGCAAGTGGCTTCGGAACAGGACAAGGACACGGCCGCTTCGTCGATCACCACCCTGCAACTGTTCGCCATGGCCATGGGCGCGGCGCTGGCGGGGGTGATCTCGAACATGGCGGGCATCAATGAAGTGGCGGGCAATGGCGGCATCGCCCATGCCGCGCGCTGGCTGTTCGCGCTGTTTACCCTGGCACCCGTGTTGGCGCTGTTGATGGCGCTGCGGGCAACGCGGACGAAGCCGATCGAAGGCGCGCCCCTCGACCTTGGAATCGTCCAACCAGCCCCCATAACTAGCGAGGTATCCAACAAGGGGAAGCACAGACCATGACCAACCCGACCGAAACCGCCCTGCTCGCCGGCGGCTGCTTCTGGGGCATGCAAGACCTGCTGCGCCGCTACCCCGGCGTGCTGCACACGCGGGTCGGCTACACCGGCGGCGATGTGCCGAATGCCACGTATCGCAACCACGGCAACCATGCCGAAGCCATCGAGATCGTCTTCGACCCGACGGTGATCACTTACCGGCAGATCCTCGAGTTCTTTTTTCAGATCCACGACCCCAGCACGCCCAACCGCCAGGGCAACGACCTGGGCCCCAGCTACCGTTCGGCGATTTATTACCTGAGCGAACAGCAACGCGACATCGCTGAAGACACCGCTGCCGACGTCGACGCCTCAAAACTGTGGCCGGGCCGTGTCGTCACCGAGATCGAACCGGCGGGGCCGTTCTGGGAGGCGGAGCCGGAGCATCAGGATTACCTGGAGCGGATTCCGAATGGCTACACCTGCCACTTCATCCGACCCAACTGGAAACTGCCGAAACGCGGTTGAAAATGTGGGAGCGGGCTTGCTCGCGAAGGCGGTGTGTCAGTCAGCAAGTTCTTCACTGA
>NZ_JBSVWQ010000110.1:0-19130 GCF_054071215.1 Pseudomonas sp. SDO5522_S412
ATACATCCGGTGACTGACACACCGCATTCGCGAGCAAGCCCGCTCCCACACAAGCCCGCTCCCACATAGACCTTGGTGTTCTTCAGGTGCCTGTCGGCACATCCGGCACTTTTGGCAACGCTGCGCCTTTGGGCCACAGCATCCAGATCTGGCCCTGCTGCTTCATGTTGCCCGCCAACTCGCCGGCGGCATCACCGGTTCCCCAGAACAGGTCGGCCCGCACTTCGCCGGTAATTGCACCACCGGTATCCTGCGCAGCCACCGGGCGGGCAATCGGCGCACCATCCGGTCGGGTAGTCGACAGCCACAACAGGCTGCCCAGTGGAATCACCTTGCGATCCACCGCAACGCTATACCCCGCAGTCAGCGGCACGTTCAGCGAGCCACGGGGGCCTTCGTTGCTGTCGGGGCGGGCACTGAAGAACACGTAGCTGGGGTTGCTTGCCAGCAATTCAGGAATACGCTGCGGATGCGCCTTGGCCCAGGCCGCGATGGCGCCCATGGTCACGTCTTCTTTTTTCAGCTCGCCCTGCTCCACCAGCCAGCGGCCGATGGGGCGGTACGGGTAACCGTTCTGGTCGCCGTAACCCACCCGCAATTGGCGGCCGTCGGCCAGTTGGATACGACCTGAACCCTGGATCTGCAGGAATTGCAGGTCCATCGGGTTGGTCAGCCAGGCGATGGGCTTGGCGGTGGAGCCTTGGTGGTTGATGGTGCTGGCGTCGTCATAGGGTTTGAGTACCCGGCCTTCCAGGCGACCGCGCAGGCGCTTGCCCTTGAGCTCCGGGTAGATGCTTTCCAGGTTGACGATGATCAGGTCATCCGGCACGCCGAACACCGGTACATGGGCGGTTGCGGTTTCGGTGAGGCTGCCGGGGTAAACCGGTTCGTAGTAGCCGGTGATCAGGCCGTTGGGGCTGTTGTCTGCCGAGCGCAGGCCGTAGACGTCGAGGTTGGCCTTGAGGAAGTCACGAATCGCCACTGCGGTCGACGGCACGGTGGCCGATGCCGCGCACGTCGCGCCCCATACCGGGTCAGCCTTGAGGCGTTGACAGGCACTGCGCCAGGATTCGAAGCCGGCTTGCAGGTCGCTGTCCGACACGGCCGGCAGGTTTTCCCAGGTGGCGCCGACGTAGGTAGCAATGGCGTGGGGCTTGGCTTTTTCGTCCTTGCCGGTGTCGCAACCGGCCAGCAGCGCGATCATTGGCAGGGCCCACACGAGGCGGCGCCAAGGCTTAAAACGGGTATTCATACACAAAATTCCTGAAGCGATTGCTCGTATCGGCTGGCGTTCGAGCAACCCTTATTATTAATAGGGGTATTGGTCTTTGCGGGCGGGGCGAGGATACTGGCTGCCGTTTCCCGTGACCTTGAGCCATCATGACTTTTAAAAGACTGACCGTTGTATTGCTGGCCTGCCTGACACTGTCCGCCTGCGGCGGGGTTGATCCGAATTCGCCCCTTGGCCAGCGCAAGGCCATTTTCAAGCAGATGCTCAAGACCGGCGAAGACCTGGGCGGCATGTTGCGTGGGCGCATTCCATTCGACGGCGGCAAATTTGCCGAAGGCGCGGTCAAGCTTGATGCGTTGTCCCACGAACCGTGGAAACATTTCCCGAGCGTGCGTGAAGAAGACCACACCAGCGCCAAGGACGACGTGTGGCAGCAGCAGGCACGCTTCCAGGAAATGGCTCGAAACCTTGAAACGGCCACCGGTGAGTTGGTGATCGCCAGCCAGGTCCAGCCCTACAAGGCCAGCAACCTCGGGCCGGCGGTGCAGAAAGTCGAAGATGCCTGCACCGCGTGCCATAAACAGTTCCGCGATCACTGAGGCCGTCTTACTTGTCCAGTTCGTCCAGGGCTTCCTGCAAGTCCTTGCGTGACTGGGCCAGCTTGTCCTTGCGCTTGTTGATCTTCTCGGAATCACCCTTCTTCATGGCCTTGTCGAGGTCAGCCTGACGGCGGCTGACTTCGTGCTTGGCGTCGAGCACCTTGTTTTCCCGCTCCTTTTTCAAGGAGGCATCGGTGCAGTTGGCGGTGACTTCACTCAAGGCTTTTTCCAGGCCGGCTTGTTGCTCACTGTTGCCGTGGGCCTTGGCTTGTTCGATCTGGGTGCTGATGGACTCGCGCTTGGCGGCGCAGCCTGTGAGTGGCGCAGCTTCCTCGGCTGCCAGCAATGGCGCGGACATAAGGGTAGCGACGGTCAACAGGGCAAAAGGTGCAAGAAATTTCATAAAGGCTCCAAGGCAAACAAGGTCGCAATCAGGTGGGCAGGATGAATTCTGCCGGCACCGGTTAATGCCGTCGGGCAGAGGTCAAAAACCATCTATCCCGGCAGCCCGTAATGTTTCACTCAAGGCCAGTACCTGCGGGTCGCGAAAAAAAGCGCTCAGTTGCGCCGCGCGACCCGGGCCTATGCCGTCTTCGGCCAGCCAGGCTTGAGTGTCTCTGGCGGCCAGGGTTTGCCAGCCGCCTTGTAGATTGTTGCGGGCCGTGGGCGGTACTCCCAGGGCCATCAGCCATTGCGCGAACGGTCGCTGCCGGGCGCTGCGCAAGCTGTCGATTAAACGCGCACTGCTGCGTTCGCCGAAGCCATCAATGTTAGCAAGCTCTGCCTCATCCAGGGTTAACCAATCGAGCAGGCCGTCGATCAGGCCGGCCTGGATCAAGGTGTTCCAGGTTTCGCGGCCGATGTGTGGCAGGGCCAGGCCCTGGGCGCCGCTCAGCCAGGTCAGGCGCGCGAGCAGCTGTTCTTCGCAACCCGGGGCCAGTTGCCAGCAACTCAAGGGGTGGAAGTCCCTGGCCTGCGGGATCTGCAACTCGGCCCGTGGCTGGCTGCGCAGGATGACGCGGTCAAGGCGTGGGATGACGTGCCCGGCGAGGCTGATGGAAACCTGGTCGCCAGTACGGATATCCAGTTCCCGCCAGCGTTTCAGGGAACCGACACTGACCCGGCTGATCTTCCGGTCATCGAGCAGTACCGGTTCCAACTCCAGGATGGAGGTGATGCGCCCGGTGCGGCCAATCTTGAAGTGCACCTTGCGCACATGGGCCAATGCCTTGGCCACCGGGTACTTCCAGGCAACCGCCCAGTAGGGCGCGCTGACCCGCCAGCGCTCGGCCGGGGCCCGCTGGCCTTGATGCAATACCACGCCGTCGCTGGCGAAGGGCAGCGGGTGGCTGTACCAATAGCTGCGCCAGTGCGCCGCTTCGGTCATGTCCTTGATCGGGTGGCTGTAGCGCCCGCTGTCGGTGAAGCCCCACTGCGCCAGCTGGCTCAGCCGCTCGGAAAAGTCATCGGGGCCCTGGGGCCAGGCCCAGACAAACAGACCGATATTGGCGGCCTCGGCGTCGCTCAACTGCCGGCGATTCATCAGCCCGGCCACTTTGCCGCGGGCGCCGAGGCCACCTTTGGCAGCTTGCACATGGTCATTCAGTCGCCAATAGAGTTCGCCCTGCAACAACAGGTCAACGGGCTCGGGCAGTTGCTGCACGATCCCCGGAATCCGGCGGGCGGAGGCTGACCAATCCTGGCCCAGCCGGCCATCGCCGCGACTGATGACCCGGCTCAACCGGCCCTTGCGGTAAACCAGCGTGACGGCGACGCCATCGACCTTGGGCTGGATCCACACGTCCTGGCGAGTCCCCAGCCAGGTTTGCACGGCGTTATCGTCCAGCAGTTTTTCCAGGCCGGTGTGGGGCGTCGGGTGGGCGGTCGTGCCTCGCGCGCTGCCCAGCGGATCGTCCGTGACTGGGGCGGAGGGAGTGAAACACCTGCGCCATTGGGCAAGGCGCTGGCTGGCCTGGTCATACAGCTCATCGCTGATCAATGACTGGCCGAGCCGGTGGTAGCTGTCATCCCACAAGCGGATTTGTTGCGCCAGGGTGCTGATCTGGGCCCGGGCGTGATCGGCCTCCCAGTCGGGGCACTCCTGCGACCACGCAGTGAGCGGCGAGAAGCTGAGTAAAAGGAAAAATAGCCAGCGCATAAGTGACGTCATCATGAGCATCCTTGCTCTGAAAAGGGCGCCCAGCCTAAGCCATCCCCGCGGGCATAAAAAAGCCCCGCAACCGCGAGGCTTTTTACCCGATGTTTCTGCTCGTTTGAACAGAACGCCGGGGCTTTGTGTACACCGTAGGACGATTACAGGCCGGCGGCAGTACGCAGGTCGTTGGCACGGTCGGTCTTTTCCCAGGTGAACGTAGTGAACGTGTCGTTGCCGACAGTCTTCTGCTCAGGGGTACGACCGAAGTGGCCGTAGGCCGCAGTTTCCTGGTACATCGGGTGCAGCAGGTCGAGCATGGTGGTGATTGCGTAAGGACGCAGGTCGAAGATCTCACGCACCAGCTTGACGATCTTGTCGTCGCTGATCTTGCCGGTACCGAAGGTGTTCAGCGAGATCGACGTAGGCTGGGCCACACCGATTGCGTAGGACACTTGAATCTCGCAACGCTCGGCCAGGCCGGCGGCCACGATGTTCTTGGCCACGTAACGACCGGCGTAGGCCGCCGAACGGTCAACCTTGGATGGATCCTTGCCGGAGAACGCGCCACCGCCGTGACGGGCCATGCCGCCGTAGCTGTCGACGATGATCTTGCGACCGGTCAAGCCGCAGTCGCCCACCGGGCCACCGATGATGAACTGGCCGGTCGGGTTGATGTGGAACTGGGTGTCCTTGGTCAGCAGTTCGGCAGGCAGCACGTGCTTGACGATCAGCTCCATGACGCCTTCGCGCAGGTCGGCGTAGGAAACGTCCGGGTTGTGCTGGGTCGACAGTACCACCGCGTCGATGGCGACGACTTTGCCGCCTTCATAACGGCAGGTCACCTGGGACTTGGCGTCCGGGCGCAGCCATGGCAATGCACCGGATTTACGGGCTTCGGCCTGGCGCTTCACCAACTGGTGGGAGAAGGTGATCGGTGCCGGCATCAGCACGTCGGTTTCGTTGCTGGCATAGCCGAACATCAGGCCCTGGTCGCCGGCGCCCTGATCTTCAGGCTTGGCACGGTCGACACCCTGGTTGATGTCAGGGGACTGCTTGCCGATGATGTTCATCACGCCGCAGGTCGCACCGTCGAAGCCGACGTCGGAGCTGTTGTAGCCGATGTCGATGATCACATCACGCACGATCTGCTCCAGGTCTACCCAGGCAGAGGTGGTGACTTCGCCGGCGATGATCGCCACGCCCGTTTTCACCAGAGTCTCGCACGCCACTCGGGCGAACTTGTCTTCAGCGATGATGGCGTCCAGCACCGCGTCAGAGATCTGGTCGGCGATTTTGTCCGGATGCCCTTCAGACACGGACTCGGAGGTGAAAAGGGAGTATTCGCTCATCTCGATGTTTTCCTGATATTTACCGATGGTGAGTGTCGCCAGCCGGCCGCTGAAAATGGCGGACCTGAATCTGGAAACCATTACGTAAACCTACATAGAGGCTTTCCCCGGGAACGAGTCCCGCAGCGGTGGCCCAACGGGCCAGATCGTCCTGTTCAAAACCCAGCCAGAGATCACCGCAGGCTTCCCTGGCCCAACTCTGGTTGTGGCTGCATAAATCCGTGACCAACAGGCTGCCGCCTGGTTGCAGCAAATTCGCCATCTGCCTGAGGGCGTCTGCCGGGGCGGCGAAATGGTGCAGGACCATGTTCAGCACCACGCAATCGGCCCGCAGGCTGGTGTCATTCAGGGCGTCCGCCAACTGCAGGTGGACATTGCCCAGCGCTTCGCGCTCACACAATTGGCGGGCCAGCTCCAGCATCGCCGGGCTGTTGTCCAGCGCCGTGACCTGATGAAAGCGCCGCGCCAGCTCCGGCAGGAAGCCGCCATCACCCGGGCCCACTTCGACCGCCGTAGCCTCATCACTGAAGCTCAGCTTGTCCAAAAGTGCCAGCACGCTTTCGCGGTATTGCGCCAAGCCGGCGATCAGATCCTGCTGGGCGCGAAACTTCTCGGCTACCCGTGAGAAAAAGTCCTGGCTGGCGGCAGCACGTTGCCCGTGCACCTGGCTGATGCGCGACTGCACGTCAGCCGGCAGCGCCAGGCTGTCTATTTCTTCGAGCAGAGCGGCGTGCAGCTTGCCGCCCAGTTGCTCGGTGTGGGGCAGGGCGCGACGGTAAAAAATCGCATTGCCCTCGCGGCGGGTCGCCACCAGGTCGGCCTGGGCCAGTACCTTCAAGTGGTGGCTCATGCCGGATTGGCCGATGGCGAAGATCTGCGCCAGCTCCAGCACCCCGAACGAATCGTTGGTCAGCGCGCGCAACACATTCAGGCGCAACGGATCGCCACCGGCCTTGCACAGGGCCGCCAGCTCGTCGCTGTCGTCGGGTCGAATGGAAGGTGCGCTCAGGTTCATAAGGCCAGCAGTCTAGTGACGGTGGGAAAACCCCGCAAGGGCAATATCAAAAAGTTTTGATATTGGTCGATAATCGGTGGTTATAAGCAGCCGCTATAACCCATGGACGAAGCGGGGGGCGGTTTCTCCAGTCAATCCGCAGGAAAAACACCCCCAAGTGACTATCTGTCATTGCCCCGAGGGCCGTGGCTGAGGGAAAATGCCGATCCTTTTTTCCGTTTCTTTTATTCAACCTCCAGGAGATCAGCGATGCCCAGCCGTCGTGAGCGTGCCAACGCCATTCGTGCCCTCAGCATGGATGCCGTGCAAAAAGCCAACAGCGGCCATCCCGGTGCCCCGATGGGCATGGCGGATATCGCCGAGGTACTTTGGCGTGACTACCTGAAACACAACCCGAGCAACCCGTCGTTCGCCGACCGTGACCGGTTCATCCTGTCCAACGGCCACGGCTCGATGCTGATCTACTCGTTGCTGCACCTGACCGGCTACGACGTCACCATCGACGACCTGAAAAACTTCCGCCAGATCCACAGCCGCACCCCGGGCCACCCGGAATACGGCTACACCCCTGGCGTTGAGACCACCACCGGTCCACTGGGCCAGGGCCTGGCCAACGCCGTGGGTTTTGCCCTGGCTGAAAAAGTGCTGGCTGCGCAGTTCAACCGCCCGAACCACAACGTTGTCGACCACCACACCTACGTGTTCCTGGGTGATGGCTGCATGATGGAAGGCATTTCCCACGAAGTCGCCTCCCTGGCCGGTACCCTGGGCCTGGGCAAGCTGATTGCCTTCTACGATGACAACGGCATCTCCATCGACGGCGAAGTCGAAGGCTGGTTCACCGACGACACGCCTAAGCGTTTCGAAGCCTACAACTGGCAGGTGATCCGCAACGTCGACGGCCACGATCCTGAAGAGATCAAGATCGCCATCGACACCGCCCGCAAGAGCGAGCAGCCGACCCTGATCTGCTGCAAGACCACCATCGGCTTCGGTTCGCCGAACAAGCAAGGCAAGGAAGACTGCCACGGCGCCCCACTGGGTGACGCGGAAATCGCCCTGACCCGCGCTGCGCTGAAGTGGAACCACGGCCCGTTCGAAATCCCGGCTGACATCTACGCCGAGTGGGACGCCAAGGAAGCCGGCCTGGCTGCCGAAGCCGAGTGGGACCAGCGTTTCGCGGCCTACTCCGCCGAATTCCCTGAGTTGGCCAACGAACTGGTTCGCCGCCTGGCCGGTGACCTGCCTGCCGACTTCGCTGAAAAGGCCTCGGCCTACATTGCCGAAGTGGCGGCCAAGGGCGAAACCATCGCCAGCCGTAAAGCCAGCCAGAACACCCTGAACGCGTTCGGCCCGCTGCTGCCTGAGTTCCTCGGCGGTTCGGCTGACCTGGCCGGTTCCAACCTGACCCTGTGGAAAGGTTGCAAAGGTGTCTCGGCGGAAGACGCCAGCGGCAACTACATGTACTACGGCGTACGCGAGTTCGGCATGAGCGCCATCATGAACGGCGTTGCCCTGCACGGCGGCCTGGTGCCTTACGGCGCGACCTTCCTGATGTTCATGGAATACGCGCGCAACGCCGTACGCATGGCGTCGTTGATGAAGAAGCGTGTGATCTTCGTCTACACCCACGACTCCATCGGCCTGGGCGAAGACGGCCCGACGCACCAGCCGGTCGAGCAATTGACCAGCCTGCGCACCACGCCGAACCTCGATACCTGGCGCCCATCGGACGCAGTCGAGTCGGCTGTGGCCTGGAAGCACGCGATCGAGCGCAAGGACGGCCCTTCGGCGCTGATCTTCTCCCGTCAGAACCTGCAGCACCAAACCCGCGACGCGGCGCAGATCGAAGGCATCAGCCGTGGTGGCTACGTGCTGAAAGACTGCATCGGCGAGCCGGAGCTGATCCTGATCTCCACCGGTTCCGAAGTGGGCCTGGCGGTTCAGGCTTACGACAAGCTGACTGCCGCCGGTCGTAACGTGCGTGTGGTTTCCATGCCGTGCACCAGCGTCTTCGAAGCCCAGGACGCCGACTACAAGCAATCGGTGTTGCCGTTGCAGGTCAGCGCACGTATCGCCATCGAAGCGGCTCACGCCGACTACTGGTACAAGTACGTGGGCCTGGAAGGTCGCGTGATCGGCATGACCACCTACGGTGAGTCGGCGCCGGCGCCAGCGTTGTTCGAAGAGTTCGGTTTCACCCTGGAAAACATCCTGGGTCAGGCTGAAGAGCTGCTGGAAGACTAAAAGCTCGAACGCGGTGACCCTTTGGTTGCCGCATCCACTGTAGGAGCGAGCTTGCTCGCGAAGATCGTCAACGATATCGCAGCGTTTCTGGTTTAACGCGGCGCTCTCGGGTTCTTCGCGAGCAAGCTCGCTCCTACAATGGTTTGTGTCGCCCACAATGCGAGAACCCCATGCCTCAACCGCGTCCCTACAAAGTTGCACTCAACGGCTACGGCCGGATTGGTCGTTGCGTCTTGCGTGCTCTGTTCGAGCGAGGGCCGGCGGCCGGGTTTGAAATTGTCGCGATCAACGATCTGGCGGACATGGCCAGCATCGAATACCTGACACGCTTTGACTCCACCCACGGCCGGTTCCCCGGCGAAGTGCGGGTCGAGGACGATTGTCTGCATATTAATGGCAACTGCGTGAAGGTCCTGCGCAGTGCCACCCCTGAGGGCATCGACTGGGCGGCGCTGGACGTCGACCTGGTGCTGGAATGCTCCGGTGCCTATCACACCCGTGCCGACGGCCAGCGGTTTCTCGACGCCGGCGCACCACGGGTCCTGTTTTCCCAGCCGATGGCCAGCGAGGCGGATGTCGACGCCACCATCGTCTACGGCGTGAACCAGGATTGCCTGACCGGTGCCGAATTGCTGGTGTCCAACGCCTCCTGCACCACCAACTGCGGCGTGCCGCTGTTGCGCCTGCTGGACCAGGCGATTGGCCTGGAATACGTGTCGATCACCACCATTCACTCGGCAATGAACGATCAGCCGGTGATTGACGCTTACCACCATGAAGACCTGCGCCGTACGCGTTCGGCGTTTCAGTCGGTGATTCCGGTGTCCACCGGCCTGGCGCGCGGTATCGAGCGACTATTGCCGGAACTTGCCGGGCGAATCCAGGCCAAAGCCGTACGGGTACCGACGGTGAATGTGTCTTGTCTGGACATCACCATGCAAACCGTCAGCGACACCGATGCCGGCGAAGTCAACCGGATCCTGCGCGACGCCGCCACCAGCGGCCCGCTCAAAGGCCTGTTGGCCTACACCGAGTTGCCGCACGCCAGCTGTGATTTCAACCACGACCCGCATTCGGCCATCGTCGATGCCAGCCAGACCCGCGTTTCCGGCCCACGGCTGGTGAACATCCTGGCTTGGTTCGACAACGAATGGGGTTTTGCCAACCGAATGCTGGACGTTGCAGAACACTATCTGCAAACAGCCTCTCCACAACTTTAGCTCTCAGGAATTGCCCCCCATGACCGTGTTGAAGATGACCGACCTCGATCTGCAAGGTAAGCGCGTACTGATCCGCGAAGACCTCAACGTCCCAGTCAAGGACGGTGTTGTCACCAGCGATGCGCGAATCCTGGCCTCGCTGCCGACCATCAAGCTGGCCCTGGAAAAAGGTGCGGCCGTGATGGTCTGCTCCCACTTGGGTCGTCCGACCGAAGGTGAATTCTCGGCAGAAAACAGCCTCAAGCCTGTAGCTGAATATTTGAGCAAGGCCCTGGGCCGCGACGTGCCGCTGGTTGCCGACTACCTGAACGGTGTGGACGTTAAGGCTGGCGACATCGTGCTGTTCGAAAACGTGCGCTTCAACAAGGGCGAGAAAAAGAACAGCGACGAACTGGCCCAGCAATACGCTGCCCTGTGCGACGTGTTCGTGATGGACGCCTTCGGCACCGCGCACCGTGCCGAGGGTTCGACCCACGGCGTGGCCAAGTTTGCCAAAGTTGCCGCAGCTGGCCCGTTGCTGGCGGCTGAACTGGACGCACTGGGCAAGGCCCTCGGCGCTCCGGCCCAACCGATGGCCGCCATCGTTGCCGGCTCCAAGGTGTCCACCAAGCTCGACGTGCTGAACAGCCTGAGCCAGATCTGCAACCAGCTGATCGTCGGCGGCGGCATTGCCAACACCTTCCTGGCGGCTGCCGGTCACCCGGTGGGCAAATCGCTGTACGAACCGGACCTGCTGGACACTGCCCGCGCCATTGCCGCCAAGGTCAGCGTGCCGCTGCCGGTAGACGTGGTGGTGGCCAAGGAATTCGCTGAAAGCGCCGAAGCCACCGTCAAGCTGATCGCTGACGTTGCCGCTGACGACATGATCCTGGACATCGGCCCGCAAACTGCAGCCAACTTCGCTGAACTGCTGAAGTCGTCCAAGACCATCCTGTGGAACGGCCCGGTCGGCGTGTTCGAGTTCGACCAGTTCGGCAACGGCACCAAAGTGCTGGCCCACGCCATCGCTGAAAGCTCGGCATTTTCCATCGCCGGCGGTGGCGACACCCTGGCGGCCATCGATAAATATGGCGTTGCTGACCAGATCTCCTACATTTCTACGGGGGGTGGTGCGTTCCTCGAATTCGTTGAAGGCAAGGTACTGCCGGCTGTCGAAGTGCTGGAAAGCCGGGCCAAGGGATAAGGCACTTGCTGAGGAAAAGGAGCATTCCGATGATCAGGTCGTTGGCACTGGTGATTGCAGCGGGCCTGCTGGCCGGCTGCGGCAGCACGCCGAAAGCGGCGCCCGAGTCTGAAAAGGCCGGGGCGGCTCGGCAAAAGAGTTGCTATCAGGCTGACTGGCAGGCCGAAACCATGCCGGTGATCAACAAGCGCATCGGGCCGGACGGGTTGGAGAAATACGACTCTGCGCCCAACGGTCAGGAACAGGGTTGCCCTTGACGGGTCTGATTCACTAACCGACAGCCGCGGTGGCCGCAGGTCGCCGCTTGAGGATTGGCAATGAAAGGCGTTTTCGCCCTGGCGGCACTGGCGTTATTGGCCGGATGCACCAACCTGAACATGTTCGACAAGAAGGCAGAGCCGGCAGACAAGTGGACCACCTGGACGTGTGACAGCCAGGCGCAAGTCAACTGGCGGTTTGCCGACCAGGCCCGCACCGAGGTGGATGTGCGCCTCGGCGGCTCGGACCAGGTGTATCGCCTCAAGCAGGATGTGGCGGCCTCGGGCGTGCTGTACAGCGACGGCCAGTTGGCGTTTCACACAAAAGGTGAGGAAGGCCTGGTTTACTGGGTTGCCACCGATGATTTGATCGGGCGTGGCTGTAAAGCGCAATAACACGCCGCGATCACCTGTAGGAGCCGGCTTGCCGGCGATAGCGTCAGCCGCCACCGCCGGCAAGCCGGGTCCTGCAGACAGGTTTAACGATTAAGCAGGGCAGGCTTTGAAAGCCTGACCTTCAATAACTTGAATAGCAGCCGCCGCTACGGCAGGCTTGCACGATTAACGACCCTCGACCGGGAGAGAGACTCACAATGGCACTTATCAGCATGCGCCAGATGTTGGACCACGCAGCCGAATTCGGCTATGGCGTTCCAGCCTTCAACGTCAACAACCTTGAGCAGATGCGCGCCATCATGGAAGCCGCTGACAAGACTGACTCTCCAGTGATCGTCCAGGCTTCGGCCGGCGCGCGCAAATACGCCGGTGCCCCGTTCCTGCGTCACCTGATCCTCGCCGCGATCGAAGAATTCCCGCACATCCCGGTGTGCATGCACCAGGACCACGGCACCAGCCCTGACGTGTGCCAGCGCTCCATCCAGCTGGGCTTCAGCTCGGTAATGATGGACGGTTCCCTGGGCGAAGACGGCAAGACCCCGACCGACTACGAATACAACGTACGCGTCACCCAACAAACCGTGGCCATGGCTCACGCCTGTGGCGTTTCGGTTGAAGGCGAGCTGGGCTGCCTGGGTTCCCTCGAAACCGGCATGGCCGGTGAAGAAGACGGTATCGGCGCCGAAGGCGTACTGGATCACAGCCAAATGCTGACCGATCCGGAAGAAGCCGCCGACTTCGTGAAAAAGACCCAAGTTGACGCCCTGGCCATCGCCATCGGCACCAGCCACGGCGCCTACAAATTCACCAAGCCACCTACCGGCGACGTGTTGGCCATCGACCGCATCAAGGAAATCCACAAGCGCATCCCTAACACCCACCTGGTGATGCACGGTTCTTCCTCGGTACCGCAAGAGTGGCTGGCGATCATCAACCAGTACGGCGGCGACATCAAAGAAACCTACGGCGTGCCGGTTGAAGAAATCGTCGAAGGCATCAAGTACGGCGTGCGCAAGGTCAACATCGACACCGACCTGCGCCTGGCCTCCACCGGTGCGATGCGTCGCCTGATGGCCACCAACCCGAGCGAATTTGACCCACGTAAATTCTTCGGCGCTACCGTGACTGCCATGCGTGATGTATGTATCGCACGTTACGAAGCCTTCGGTACTGCGGGCAACGCTTCGAAGATCAAGCCGATCTCGTTGGAAGCGATGTACCAGCGTTATTTGAAAGGTGAGTTGAACGCCAAGGTTAACTAAGCCTTACGCGTTAATGAAAAGCCCGCAGCGATGCGGGCTTTTTTGTGGCTGAAATTTGATCAGGCGGCTGCGGGGGTGTCGAAGCCGCGGTATTCGATGACGCGGAATACGTCGCTTACGTCCTGCACCAGGATGCGGGCGGTGTTGGCTACGTGGTTCAGGTCACGCTCCGCAAAATCGGGCAGGCTGGAGCAGGCCATCAGGTTGAGGTGTTCGAGGGCGGCGTTGAGGCGTTCACGCAGGCAGGCGTGCAGGTCCTGCAGCGGAGCTTCGCTGTCGATCAGGAGTACCGGGTATTCGGTGGCTGTTTCGGTGCAAGGGGTGAAACGGCGGGGTGGGAGTTGTGGCTTCATGGCAAATCCTTAACTCAAAAGAAAATTGGCCACCGTTTGCTGCGAAACAAATAGGGTGGCAGCTGTACGCGGGTTCGCAGACCGAGGAGTTAAGACCCGGCAGACCCGAAGGTCTCCCACGTACAACCGCCATAAAAAGCCGAGCATTGGCAGGACTGCCTATGTCGTATTTTGACGGGTACGGTATTAACTCTGTAGGGCTGCGAAACCCTGTCGCCGTTCAATGCCGGCGACGGGGCGAACTATAAGCGGCGCTCCGATTCACCGCAACGGCCCTGTAGGACACAGAACCCCTGTGGGAGCCGGGCTTGCCCGCGATGGCGGTGTGCCAGTCGAAGAATAAGTTGGCTGATACACCGCCATCGCGGGCAAGTCGAATCGTCGCACCGCCAGCTCCCACAGGGATAAGTGTTGTTTAAGTGATTGTGTTAATCACCGAATGATCCTTGGGTCCATAGGACAGTGCCTACGAGATGTGAGGAGACTTAGTTCTCCACCAGCACCTTCGGATTCGAGTTACCCCACACCGTATACAGATCCGCCAGCAACGCACCGTTGATGTCTTCAACCTCCGCCTGGCTGGTCTCCACCGCGCCCTGCTTGCCGAACAACACCACCTCATCGCCGCTCTTCACGGTCGGCACGTCGGTGACATCGACCATCAGGGTGTTCATCGACACCTTGCCCACCACCGGCACCCGGTGCCCGTTGATCAGCACGATGCCTTTGTTGGTAAACGCCCGGCGATAGCCGTCGGAATAACCTACGGTGATGTTCGCCAGTTTCGAATCCCGCGCCAGGGTGTAGGTGCGGTCGTAGCCTACGGTGTTGCCTTTCGGGTAGCTGTTGACCGACGCCACGTGGGATTTGAACTGCATCACCCGCTTGTATTCGGTGAACGACGGCACGGTATCGCCAAACAGCAGGCCGCCCGGACGAACCATGTCCAGCCGCGACTCGGGCACTTCCAGGGTGGCGAAGGAGTTGGCGGCGTGCAGGGTGATTTTGCTGCGGTCGAGCTGAGCAACGTTGATCAGCCAGTTGGCTTGTTCGTTGAACGCCTTGAGGCCGGTGCGCACGTCGGCGGCGTCTTCGACGGCGAAGTGGGTCATGATCGCCGTCACCTGCAGGTTTGGCACCTTGGTAATGGCTACGGCGTCGCGGCGACCCTGGGCGGTGGTCATTTCCACACCGTTGCGGCTCATGCCGCTGGAGTTCAGGCCCAGGTGCACGACCAGTGGGCGGCCGTGGTTTTCGGCGATCAGGCTGGCGCGCACGGCGAAGTCCAGATTGCCCACCAGCTCTTCGACGTTATACGGCAACGCAGCTTCCAGCTCGCTCAGGGCGGCGGTGCGTACGCGGATCAGTTGGCCCTTGAAGCCGCTTTCACGGACCACGCGGGCTTCTTCGTTGCTGGCGATGCCGACGCAGGGCACGCCCAGTTTGATCACCGAGGGCATCAGTAAACCGATGCCGTGACCGTAGGCATCCGCCTTGAGCACGGCGCAGATTTTCGACTTGTCAGCGAGGCTGGCTTGGAGGGTGCGGATATTGTTTTCGAAGGCGACCTTGTTGATTTCGACCCAGGCGTTGCTGTCCTGGATATTGACCTGGGCCACCCCGTCGGCCATCGAGAGGGGCGGGGCGGCAAAGGCCGGGTTTTGCAGCAGTGCCATGCCCATAGAGAGGGCTAGCAGGGTGCGGGAAAAGGGCATTGGGCAGTCTCCATGACTTTCTTGTAGGGGGTAGTGCGCGTGCGCGGCGCCATACTCGGATTGTCCTACAAGAAAGTCGAGACCCTGGGTCGCGGTTCTGTCCTAAAGCGTCGTGGGACCGGTCGCTGAAGCGAATCAGCTTCAGTCGTGGTCAATGTCCAGCTTGGCAAACGTCACCCGAGCCCCTTCTTTGCTGTTGCCGCTGTTGTCCTGCACGTAGGCGCCGGCCTTGAAGTACAGCGGCTGTTTGCCCCACGCAGCACCGATGCGTTCGTTCCACTGCCCGTTGGCGGCGTCGACGCTCAGCAGGCCGGCCTTGTTCAGGTGGATGACATAGGTGAAGTCGCGGTCCAGCGGTACGTTCTCGGCGACGATGATCACCCGGCCTTCCGACTCGTCAGGGCGCATGCGCACCTTGGCGACGATGTTGCCGGTCTGGGTTTTTTCCTTGTATTGGTATTCGACCTTGATCATTGGCTTCTGGCTTTCGTAGGCGTGGATTTGACCGATCACCACCTTGCCGGAGGACGGCACCTTGTTGACCGCCAACGTGGCGCGCAGGTAGTTGTCGGCTTCGCTGTACAGCCAGTTGCGCAGGCGGCCGTCGGCGTAGGTTTCCCGCAGTTCGCTGCGAGGGTAAACGGCGTTCTCGGTACGCGTGCCGGTGACCGGGGTCCAGAATTGCACGCTGCTGCCTTCGGCCTGGAAGTATTGGTCCTTGAACCCGCTGAGCAGTTTCGGCGTGTCGATGGTCGAGGGCGGGGAGCCGACGGGGATGCTCAGGTTCCAGGTGGACAGATCAATCATTGAATACGCCTTTAACGGGGAGAGAAGGCCTTGGCTCGGGAGCCGGCACTTTCTTTATAGGTGGCTCGAAATGGATTGTTAATGGCTTTGTGGCGGATTGTTGGCGCCAATGAAATGTCAAAAAGCCATGTTTCCCGTAAACCGCGGGCTGTAGACACTGACCGTTAGTCGGTTGTCTGGGCTTTGGCGCAATGATGGCACCGTCGTGGCTTCTGCTTTATGGGATCCAGGGCTAGAGTGAGCCCTTATTGTTTATCCGGTTTTGTCGCAAAAATGACCGGAATGACTCCGACGAAAGAGAAGCAGCAATGGAATGCGCTCCAATCAAGCCTCGCGATGGTTGTTCAGTGCTTTTGGTGGTCGATGACTATCCCGAAAACCTGATCAGCATGCGTGCGTTATTGCAGCGTGAAGATTGGCATGTGGTGACGGCGGCCTCCGGGGTGGAAGCCCTGGGATTGCTGCTCGAACACGACGTCGACCTGGTGTTGCTGGATGTGATGATGCCCGGCATGGACGGGTTCGAGGTGGCCCGGCTGATGCGCGGCAGCCAGCGCACGCAACTGACCCCGATCATCTTTCTCAGCGCTCACGCCCAATCGCCGGCGGCGATGCTGGAAGGCTATGCCAGCGGCGCGATCGACTACCTGCTGAAACCCTTCGACCCGAATATCCTCAAGCCCAAGGTCCAGGCCCTGCTGGAGCACCAGCGCAACCGCCGTGCCTTGCAGCGCCTGAGTCACGATCTGGAATCGGCCCGGGCCTTCAATGCCTCGGTGCTCGACAATGCCGCCGAAGGCATCCTGGTGGTGGGCGAAGACGGCGTGATCAGCTACGCCAACCCGGCGATTTCGCGGCTGATCAATGCGCCGGTCGCCGAGATCCAGGGTGCCGAGTTCCTGGGCTTCCTACAGAAGCCCCATGTGCCTGGGTGGTCCGATTCTGCCTTGTATGAAGGCTACAAACGTGGTGAAACCTGGCGCCTGCACGACGCCATCTTGCGCACCGCGCCCGGCCAGCAGTTGCCCGTGGCGATGTCGTGCGCCCCGCTGCCGGCCGAGCAGAAAGCCATGGTGGTCACGGTGCTGGACATGTCCGAGGTGCGCCATCTGCATCAGCAACTGGAGTTCCAGGCCGTCACCGACCCGCTGACGGGCCTGCTCAATCGGCGTGGGTTTCACCAGTCGGTGGAGAATGTGCTGTTGCGCAGTGAGCGTAACGAGCAGTCGCTGGTACTGCTGTACCTGGACCTGGACGGGTTCAAGCGGGTCAACGATTCCCTCGGCCACGACGCCGGAGACCGCGTGCTGCGCTGGGTCTCGGAACAGTTGAAGGCGTGCCTGCGCTCCTACGACATTCTCGGGCGCATGGGCGGGGATGAATTCACCGCGCTGCTGGAGCTGGAATTCCCGGAGCAGGCGGCCAAGATTGCGGAAAAACTGATCGAACGGGTGTCGATCTGTCAGCAGGTCGACGGTCTGGATGTGATGCTGGGCGTCAGTATCGGCATCGCCACTTTCCCGGACTGCGGCTCGGACCTCAACGGCCTGCTGCGCGCGGCCGACGTCGCGATGTACGAGGCCAAGCGCGCCGGGCGTCAGCAATATCGCTACTACGACCAGGAAATGAACGGCCGGGCCCGCTCGCGCCTGATGCTCGAAGACAGCGTACGCAGCGCCATCGACAGCAAGGATTTCACCCTGGTGTACCAGCCGCAGGTGTCGTTGCACGACGGCCATCTGCGGGGCGTCGAAGCGCTGCTGCGCTGGCAGCACCCGAGTGTCGGCGATGTGCCGCCGGGGCTGTTTCTGCCGTTGCTCGAAGAGGCGCGGCTGATCAGCCAGTTGAGCACGTGGATCTACCAGCAGGTGGCCGCCCAGCGGCAGGCATGGGCAGGGGTGTTCAGCGATGAGTTGGTCCTGAGCGTGAGCTTGAGCAGCAGCCAGTTCAATATGCCGAACCTGGCCAGCCAGCTGCAGCAGGTGCTGGAGCGACATGGGTTGCAAGGCCGGCAGCTTGAGGTGGAGATCAGTGAAGAAAGCCTGATGCACAACCTGGATGAGTCCACCAAGCAGCTCAAGCTGTTGCGCCGGGCCGGCGTGCGGATTGCCCTGGATGATTTCGGCGCGGGCAACTGCTCCCTGGCCCACCTGCGGGACCTGGAATTCGACACCCTAAAGCTCGACCCGAAGCTGATCGCCCGCCTGCCGGGTTCATCCCGGGACGCGGCGATGGCGCGCAGCATTATCGAATTGTGCCGGCATTTTGATCTGCTGGTGATTGCCGAAGGCGTCGAGACCCAGGAGCAAGTTGAGTGGCTCAAGGCCAACGGCTGCCAGTTCATCCAGGGCCCGCAGGTGGCGCCGCCGTTGATCGCGGATGAAATTGCCGACTGGCGCCTGCGCGCAGCGGCCCGCTGAATTCGCTACACTGGCGCCCATTCAAATACCCGTTGTTGACCCCATGACCGCGCTGAAATACCTCCAGGCCTACCCCCCAGCATTGCAGGAGCAAGTGCGCCAGTTGATTGCCAAGGACCAACTCGGCGACTACCTGACCCAGCGCTACCCCGAACGTCATGGCGTGCAGAGCGACAAAGCGCTGTACAGCTACGCCCAGGCCCTGAAGCAGGAACACCTGCGCAACGCCCCGGCCATCGACAAGGTGTTGTTCGATAACCGCCTGGACCTGACCCACCGCGCCCTCGGCCTGCACACCACCATCTCCCGGGTGCAGGGTGGCAACCTCAAGTCGAAGAAAGAAATCCGTATCGCCTCGCTGTTCAAGGAAGCCGCGCCGGAATTTCTGCGCATGATCGTCGTACACGAACTGGCGCACTTCAAGGAATCGGACCACAACAAGGCGTTCTACAAACTCTGTGAATACATGTTGCCGGGCTACCATCAGGTGGAATTCGACCTGCGGGTGTACCTGACCTGGCGGGACCTGCAGGGCAAGCCCTGACCTTCAAAGGCGATCGAGCATGGATGTGAGCAAGACCAAAAGCAGCTTCTACCGGCGCCTGTATGTGGCGTACCTGATTGATAGCCAACTGGCCAGCAGCGTGCCGGCACTGACCGAGGTGACGGGCATGCCCCGGCGTACTGCACAGGACACGATTGCGGCGTTGGCGGACCTGGATATTGTGTGTGAGTTTGAACAGGAAGACGGCGCCCGCAATCATGCCGGGCGCTATCGGATTCGTGACTGGGGCGCGATTGATCGGCGCTGGATCGAGGCGAATCTGGCGAGCATTAAACAGGTGTTGGATTACCCCTGAAGGCTTGTGGTGACCGGGCTGACGCCTTCGCGAGCAAGCCCGCTCCCACATTCGACCGCAT